>NZ_JAWJBV010000030.1:0-13288 GCF_046536015.1 Bacillus sp. SIMBA_154 | reverse complement strand
GGTGGAGGATGACGGGCTCGAACCGCCGACCCTCTGCTTGTAAGGCAGATGCTCTCCCAGCTGAGCTAATCCTCCACATCATGGTGACCCGTACGGGATTCGAACCCGTGTTACCGCCGTGAAAGGGCGGTGTCTTAACCGCTTGACCAACGGGCCAGTTTGTCAAGTTTACTGTTTCCGTGAAGCTGACAAAAGTTATTATATACAGGTTGTCCCCCTTTTGTAAAGGGGAATTTTATTTTTTTATTTTCTAATAATTAACCACCTTGCAGCACGACATTTTACTTGAAATATAATTTCAGTATTTAAATATAATGTTGAAATTTCATATCATACTCAATATACTGAAAATGAAGAAATAAGGAGGTATGTCACATGCAGCCATCTCAACTGCGTTCTTTGACAACAGAATCAAGAAACCCTAACACAATGGGAATTTCACAAGCAGATCCGCTCGAAATGCTCCAAATGATCAATGAAGAAGATATGAAAGTCGCTCAAGCGGTCAATCGTGTACTTCCACATGTGAAAACAGCAAGTGACTTCGCCTATGAATCCATCTCGAATGGAGGCAGACTCATTTATTTAGGCGCTGGAACAAGCGGCAGAATTGGCGTGATGGACGCTGTTGAATGTCCACCAACCTATAGCGTCTCACCTGATGTCATTGTAGGCATCATGGCAGGTGGGGACTCCGCGTTTTCACACGCTGCCGAAGATGTGGAAGACAGTGAAGAAGCCGGCAAACAGGATTTAGTACACATCCACCTCACGTCAACAGATACTGTCGTCGGCATTGCCGCTAGCGGTAGGACGCCCTATATCATCGGTGCTTTAAACTACGCAAGATCCATCGGAGCAAAAACAGTAGCCCTCAGCTGCAATGAACAAGCAGAAATTAGCGAGCTGGCAGACTGCGCCATTGAAGTCGTCGTTGGACCTGAAGCCATCACCGGGTCAACACGAATGAAAGCCGCATCCGCTCATAAAATGATTTTAAATATGCTTTCCACCTCTGTCATGATCAGACAAGGCAAAGTATATGAAAACCTGATGGTTGATGTAAAAGTCAGCAATCATAAATTAAAAGAACGCGCCATCACCATCATTCAACATGTGACAAACGCTTCCTACGAACAAGCCGTGAAAACACTTGAAGCGGCAGATTTAGAAGTCAAAACCGCCATCGTCATGCTCCAAACAAACACAGACAAGAAAACAGCCAAGAATTTACTCAACAAAGCGAATGGTCATATCGACAAAGCCATCTCACATCATCAATCCTAAAGGAGGCAGAGCTCATGTCAGCAGGTGGACTCACCCTAATACACACAATGAAAGCAAAGCTCCCCCAATCTGAAAAAATCATTGCAGACTATATCCTTGCCCATCCTGACAAAGTCATTAAGAGCACAGTACACGAGATCAGTCAGGCAGCCGGTGCAAGCAGCTCTGCAGTCATCCGCCTTTGTAAATCTCTTGGACTAGATGGCTATCACGATTTAAAAATGCGGATTGCTGGAGACTTAATGCATGACGATAAACAAGGCTACCGAGATATCGAACAAGATGAACCACTTCAATCCATTATTCAAAAAACAGCAGGAAACTCGATTCAATCGATTAAGGATACTGCCTCTATTTTAAATGCAGATACTTTAGAAAAGGCCGTTCAATTGCTGCTACATGCAAATCAAATCCATTTTATCGGTGTTGGTGCATCTGGCATCGTCGCAGCTGACGCACAGCAGAAATTTCTCAGAATCAATTATGCAGCCACAGCCTTTACTGACATGCATATCGCATCCACCGTCATCGCAAATGCAGGAAAGAACGACATTGTTTTCGGTATATCCTTTTCTGGAGAAACGTTAGACATCATTCAAGCCCTTCAGCTCGCAAAAGAAAATCAAGTGAAAACCATTGCCTTAACGCATCCAGGTCATACAAGCGTTTCTGCTTTATGTGACGTTCACCTATCGACGTCCGGTTCCAATGAAGCACCTTTTCGCAGTGCTGCCACTTCCTCTAGAATGGCACAGCTCTACTTAATTGATGTCTTGTTCCTCAGTTTAGCTTCCCGTCAATATGAAGAGACAGCGCAGTATATTGACAAGACAAGGCATGCCATCCGCTCCATGAAACGAAAACCAAAGGGGGATTCAACATGAGTCATCAAAAGAAATATCAGCAGTTAGCGAAAGATATTCTTTCGCTCTGTGGTGGTTCTGAAAATATCTCTTCCCATACACATTGTATGACACGTCTCCGAATTACACCGATCGATGATGAAAAAGTTCAAATCACAGCGATCAAAGAACTTGATGGCGTCATTGGCGTCGTCGAGGCGGAAACGCTTCAAATCATTTTAGGCACTGGCGTTGTCAACCAAGTATCAAGTGCGTTTGAACAGCTGCTAAAAGCCTCTGGTTCATTTGACTTGAACAACGAAGCACAAAAAAACAAGCAAGCCATTTCACAAAAGAACCGCACACCGTTCAAGCTGTTCTTACGACGGATTGCCAGCATTTTTATCCCTATCATTCCAGCACTGGTTGCGTCAGGCCTCATTACTGGTATTACAAAAGCAATCGTGCAAGCGGGCTGGCTTGATGCAAAATCTCAAGCTGCGATCATTTTAACCGTTATTGGTTCAGGCTTGTTCGCTTATCTTGGGATATTAGTCGGAACAAATGCCGCAAAGGAATTTGGAGGCTCTCCCGCATTAGGCGCTTTAGCTGGTATCCTCATTATTAACCCAGCCTCCGCAGATATTATGTTATTTGGCACAAATATTCTACCAGGCAGAGGCGGACTCATCGGTGTTCTTCTTGCCTCCATCTTTATGGCCTTTGTTGAGACCCGAATTAGACGCTTCGTCCCGCAGTCACTCGATATCATCGTCACACCAACCATCACATTACTCATTACTGGAATTTTTACGTACATCGTCTTCATGCCAGTCGGCGGATTTATATCTGATGCCATCACCTCAGGACTCAATTATCTATTAAACATGGGCGGTATTTTCGCCGGATTTGTTCTTGGTGCGACCTTCCTTCCACTTGTAGTAACAGGACTTCACCAAGGACTGACACCTATTCATATGGAACTCATCAATTCAATTGGAGATGACCCGCTTCTGCCAATTCTCGCTATGGGAGGCGCAGGACAGGTCGGTGCGGCATTTGCCATTTATATGAAAACAAAAAAGAAAAAGCTCAAAAGAGCCATTGCAGGTGGACTTCCTTCAGGAATGCTTGGTATTGGTGAACCACTCATTTTCGGTGTCACACTACCACTAGGAAGACCATTTCTCACTGCTTGTCTCGGTGCTGGAATCGGCGGAGCATTTCAAGCCTACTTCCAAATCGCCACTAAAGCAATTGGGGTATCAGGTCTTCCATTAACCTTTATCGTTCACGCGCATCAAATGCTTCTTTACTTAATTGGACTATTCATTGCATATGTCGCTGGATTTATCTTCACATACTTATTTGGCTTTCATGATGATATGGCTGTTGAATTCGAGGAAACCAATCAATAAGGAGGTCTAGCTCTTGAAGAAATGTTTTCTTTTGATGACATGTCTGTTCATGCTCCTTGGGCTACCAGTACAAACATTTGCAACCAGCTCCCATCCTGTATCGTCTTTGTCTAAAACAGCACCTGAAGAATATCCCGTCTTAAAAAAAGCAAAACGACCAGAACAAGTAGGTTTTTCTTCCAGGCAGCTTAGGAAGGTTGATCAAATGATTCAAAACGATATCAAAGCAGGATTTCCAGGAGCCGCGCTCATCATCATCAAGGATGGTAAGATCGTCCATCAAAAAGCCTATGGCTACAGGCAAAAATACGAAGGGTCTAACGAACTCAAATCGTATAAGAAAATGAAAAAGAACACGCTGTTCGACCTGGCATCCAATACAAAAATGTACGCCACCAACTATGCCCTGCAAAAGCTTGTATACGAACAAAAACTAGATGTGAATGAAAAAATACAATCCATCCTGCCAGACTTTCAGGATGAACCAGATGCAAAGGTCACCGGCAAAGATCAGCTTCGGGTAAAAGATCTCCTCACCCATTCTGCCGGACTCCCATCCAGCGTCTTATTTTATAGCAAAGAAGCAGCTGGCTCTTTTTTCTCTCAAGATAGACAAACGACCATGAAATGGCTGCCTAAGGTGCCTCTACAATACGACCCAGGTACCCAGCATATTTATAGTGATATTGATTACATGCTTTTAGGCATGATCATCGAGAAAAAAACAGGAATACCTCTTGATCAATATGTAGAGTCTACGATCTATCGGCCGCTAGGTCTCAAGCATACAATGTTCAATCCGCTGCAAAAAGGATTCAAGCCCAAGCATTTTGCAGCAACTGAACGTTTAGGCAATACGCGAGATGGTGTGATCGATTTTGAAAACATTCGACGATACACCCTGCTAGGAGAAGTACACGATGAGAAAGCATATTACTCAATGGCTGGTGTCTCCGGCCATGCTGGACTTTTCTCTAACACCTCAGATATGGCGGTGCTGCTCCAGCTGATGCTCAACAAAGGAGGCTATGGGAAAACAACCATCTTTGACCAAGCTTCTATCGATCTCTTTACAACATCCTCAGACACGAACCCAACTTACGGGCTAGGCTGGCGGAAAAACGGCAATACTGACATGGAATGGATGTTTGGAAAATATGCAAGTAACGAAGCCTATGGACATACAGGCTGGACCGGAACGATGACGTTAATTGATCCAAAACACAACCTAGGTATCTCTTTGCTGACGAATAAGAAACATTCACCTGTCGTTTCACCTGAAATCAATCCTAATCAATTTGAAGGTGACCTTTTCCCAACTGGCACTTATGGAAGCATCATGACCGCAATCTACGAATCTTTTAAGTAAAAGGAGGAATTCGATGTTAAAATCTCTCTTCCCCGCTGCTCTGGTTTTGGCCCTGCTAACCTCTTCCATTCCAACGGAAAAGGTTAGCTCTGCCTCTCTTCCAACCACAAAACAAATGGTGCAAGACATGTCACTGGATGAAAAGATTGGCCAAATGCTCATGCCAGACTTTCGCAATTGGCAAACAAAAGGTGAATCCGCGCCTACAGGCTTAACAAAGATGAATCAAGAAGTATCCCATCTTGTAGAGAAATATCATCTAGGCGGTGTCATCTTATTTGCAGAGAATGTCGTTGATACGAAACAAACCGTCAAACTCACTCATGAATTTCAAAAAGCATCGCCAAATATTCCTTTACTCATTTCAATTGATCAAGAAGGCGGAATCGTCACAAGACTACAAAAGGGAACACATTTCCCAGGAAATATGTCGATTGGTGCCTCTAGAAGCAAGAAAAATGCATACGACACAGGAAAAATCATCGGAAAGGAATTAAACGCCTTAGGTATCAATACAAACTTCTCTCCTGTTCTTGATGTGAATAATAACCCAAACAACCCCGTCATAGGTGTCCGTTCCTTTAGCTCTGACCCTGCACTTGTCACTAGACTTGGCCTTCAAACCATGAAAGGACTTCAAAAGGAAAAGACCATTTCCACACTAAAGCATTTCCCGGGACATGGTGATACAGCCGTCGATAGTCACTACGGCTTGCCGCTCGTAGAACATGACCTAGATCGTTTAAAAAAGGTTGAGCTGTATCCATTTCAACAAGCAATCAACGCAGGTGCGGATATGGTCATGACCGCTCATGTTCAATTTCCTGCCATTGATGACACGACCTATCAAAGTAAAAAAGATGGCGAGGACATCATGGTTCCAGCTACCTTATCTAAAAAAGTGATCACACACTTATTAAAAGAAGAGATGGGCTTTCAAGGAGTTGTTGTGACTGATGCTCTAAATATGAAGGCGATTGCAGATAACTTCGGACAGGAAGAAGCCGTGGTCATGGCCATTAGAGCAGGAGTCGACATTGCCCTCATGCCAGCGCCTGTCACATCTCTAAAAACCGAGAAAAACCTAGAAAATGTGTTTAATGCTTTAAAACGAGCCGTTCTATCAAACGAAATTCCGATGTCTCAGATCAACCAATCTGTCGAAAAAATCCTTCAATTGAAGATCAAGCGCGGCATCATTTCCACTAAAAAGCCAGTAAGTCTTGAGAAAAAAATCAAAAAAGCCACTCAACTCGTTGGTAAAAAGTCGCACCGGAAAGCTGAACAAAAAATGGCCCGTGAAGGAATCACTTTACTTAAAAACAACGACAAGACCTTACCTTTTCAACCTAAAAAGAATGACCGAATCTTGCTCATGGCACCCTATGAAGATCAAACAAAAGCAATGTCTGTCACGATTGAATCTCTGATCAAACAAAAAAAGATCAAGCCTGTACGTACCCAATCATACGCTTTTGCAGATAAGACCTTCTCCAAAGAAACAGCCAAACTGATTCAAGATGCTGACTATGTCATTACCGGCTCTTACGTTGTCCAAAATGACCCAGCTGTGAATGATGGCGTGATTGATGACAATGTACAGGACCCGAAGAAATGGGCAACCGCCTTCCCTCGTGCTGTCATGAAAGAAGCAAAATCACAAAACAAAAAAATGGTCATCATGAGTCTTAGAAACCCATATGATGCTGCTAATTTCGAGGAAGCCGATGCCTTACTGGCTGTTTACGGTTTTAAAGGCTATGCAAACGGACAATTCAACCAACCGAATATTCCTGCTGGACTAGAAGTGATATTTGGAGCGGCATCACCTAAAGGGAAATTGCCAGTCGCTATCCCATCTGTCACTCATCCGAATCAAACCCTTTACCCATTTGGCTATGGGCTCAACTTGAAAGGGAAACAGATCAAATAGGAGGGATTCTCTTGAAAAAGACAGGAAGCTTGATACTCGCGAGCATTCTCATGATGAGCACATTGACCGCCGCCTCCCCCCCAGATCAAGGACGAACAGACACAAAAGGAAAAAAAGCAGCAGTCAAAACAGGCATCGAAACATTACTCTCAAGTAATCTCTCATGGCTAAAAGAGAAAAAGGTAGGGCTTATTACGAATCCTACCGGCATTGATGCAAACATGAAAAGCAGTGTCGATCTCCTATTTGAACATCCAAATATTAAGCTCACTGCTCTATATGGACCTGAACACGGCGTACGCGGCGATGCACAAGCAGGAGAAGGCGTCGAATCCTATACCGATGAAAAAACAGGCCTGCCTGTTTATTCTCTCTATGGAAAAACAAGAAAACCAACTCCTGATATGCTCAAAAATGTAGATGTGCTGCTATTTGATATTCAAGACGTTGGCGCTCGATATTACACCTATATTTACACGATGGCCTACGCGATGGAAGCCGCTAAGGAAAACAATATCCCATTTGTTGTCCTAGACCGTCCAAATCCCATAGGCGGGCTAAAAGTAGAAGGACCTGTATTAGAACCCGAACACTCCTCATTTGTGGGTCTTTATCCAATACCATTAAGACATGGAATGACCACTGGGGAGCTCGCAAATATGTTTAACAAAGAGTTTCATATCAATGCTGATGTAACAGTCATCAAAATGAAAAATTGGAAGCGATCCATGACGTTCGATGACACGAAGCTGCCGTTCGTCCTTCCTTCACCTAACATGCCGACAGTTGATAGTACCTTTGTATATCCAGCCACAGGATTAATTGAAGGCACAAACGTCTCGGAAGGCAGAGGAACGACAAAACCGTTTGAGCTCATTGGCGCTCCATATATCAATAGCAACGAGCTAGCGGATCATTTAAATCAGCTAAAGCTAAAAGGCGTTCAATTTAGACCCGTTTCATTCACCCCTACCTTTTCAAAACATGCCGGGACTCTTTCTCACGGTGTGCAGCTATATGTCACAAACCGCTCTTCATTTGAAGCTGTGAAAACGGGGTTATCCATCATCAAAGCGATCCATGATTTGTATCCTAATGACTTTCAGTTCCTTCAAACAGGCAGCTTTGATAAACTGATCGGGAATGGTTGGGTCAAAGAGGAAATCAATAAAGGCACTTCAGTCAAACACATCATGAAACGCTATCATCATGATCTCAAAACGTTCGAAAAGAAACGGAAAAAATATCTCATCTATTAACTCGCAAAAAACCTCCATACTTTGAGATGGAGGTTTTTTCATGATAAAGATTTAGTCATAGCAGGTGTTTTCAGCTCAAAACGATTGAGTAAAAAACCAAACAAGGCAGCAAGCACTTGCTGAAACAGCATGCCAATCACAACAGGGACAGCGACAGCAGGCGGGAAAAAGCTAGTGGCAAGTACAGCTCCCGCACTAATATTTCGCATGCCACCTGTATACACAATGGCCACAATCTCCCCTTGAGTACATTTCATCGCCTTTCCAATCAACCATGCAAAGACATATCCACTCATCGCAATGAGAAACACAATCGCTGCTTTACTAAAAATGGCGGCATCCAGTTCACGCAAGTATGGAGCGACAACAGAGCTGTTAATCGAGACCACAACAAACAAGCCTATTTTTGAAAAAGGTGATAGGGTCTGGCTGATCGTTTTCGTCACCGCTGGCTTTGCAAACTGATGAACGAGCATTCCTAAAATAGATGGAAGCACCACCATACCAAACAACCCTTTCATGATGGCCACAATATCCATATGAACCTGTGTACCGACGAAGAGTGACAGGCTGGCTGGCACGATAATTGGCGAAAGCAGTGTATCAATTAAAATGATGGATAAGGTTAACCCAACATTTCCTTTATACATCGCCGCCCAAATTAAACTAGAAACACCTGTCGGAATCACCATTGCAAGTGTCAAGCCGGTGATCGTCATGGAATCACCCGCAAATATCAAATGCCCCGCTGACCAAGCATAAAGGGGCATCAATACATGCAAAACCATAAACGATAAAATCAAAGGCAATGGGTGCATCACCGTATGCTTTAAAGCTGAAAAAGAAGCAGACAAACTCCCTGCAAATGTCATAACGGCAAATACCCATGGCACCAAAAACGCAAAATTCTTTAAATAGGCCGCCAATAATACACCAATTAACACACTAATAGGCGTAATGAGCGGCATCATCCGGCCGAGCACTTGGTTCAAACGCATAAGCATGCCGGCCACCCCCATCCTTCACTTTCTTCTCTTTTCTATTGTAACAAACAGAAAGACCTTTTTAAGAACCCATCACCTGCTTCACAAGCTTTTGACTAGATGTATCCATTCCAACTACGTCTACTTGCACACCAGCTGCTCGATATTTTTCCTTCACACGTTCAATTGCTGCCACGCCTGATTCATCCCATATACGCGCTTCAGACAAATCAATCACAACGGATTGAAGATCTTTCCCATGATGGAATGCTGAAATCAAGTCAGTGACTGAAGCAAAGAAAATTTGCCCCTTAATTCGGTAAACCCAAGTACCTGCTTGGCTTTCTGTAGAGGTAATATGAAGCTTTGATATTTTAGCCACAAAGAAAACCGCACTAAGCAGCACACCTGCAAAAACACCCTTTGATAAATCATGAGTCAACACCACAGTCACGACCGTGACAAGCATCACAATAGAATCTGTTTTCGGGTTCTTTTTTAGCTGCTGGAATGAACTCCAATCAAAGGTACCAATCGAAACCATGATCATCACAGCCACAAGAGCAGCCATCGGAATTTAAACCACCACATCACCCAATACAAAAATCAGCACCATTAAAAATGCACCTGCTACAAAGGTAGAAAGCCGGCCTCTTCCGCCAGCCTTTGTATTAATCACAGATTGACCAATCATCGCACACCCAGCCATACCTCCAAAGAATCCCGCAACCACATTGGCGATTCCTTGGCCTCTCGCTTCTTTGTTTTTACGACTAGACGTCTCCGTCATATCATCTACAATCTGTGCTGTTAAAAGAGATTCAAGTAAACCAACCATCGCAAGTGCTAAAGAATAAGGAAAAATGATAGCAAGTGTCTCCCAGCTAAACGGCACATTTGGGATAAGAAAAGCAGGCAAAGAACTAGGAAGCTCTCCCATATCTCCGACCGTTCTGACATCAATATGCCCAAATACAGCAATCATCGTTATCACAATAATCGCAATGAGTGGAGAAGGGATTACTTTTGTGATCATCGGCAATACATAAATGATCAGCAAAGCACCACCCGTCATCATAAACATAGCCATTGATTCTCCAACGAAATGTGGAAGCTGAGCCATGAAGATCATAATCGCCAATGCATTCACAAAACCTACCATCACGGACCTAGGAATAAATTTCATCAATCGAGAAACACGGCACAACCCAAATACAATTTGAATCAGACCTGTTAAAATCGTAGCTGCAAACAAATACTGCAATCCATGGTCTGCAATCAAGTTAACCATGACCAGGGCCATTGCACCTGTAGCAGCTGAAATCATGCCTGGCCGTCCACCAACAAACGAAATCACAATCGCAATACAAAACGAAGCATACAACCCAATTTTCGGATCAACGCCTGCAATAATCGAAAACGCAATCGCCTCAGGAATTAAAGCCAGAGCCACTAAAATACCCGCCAGCACATCCTGACGCACATGTCCAAACCATTCTTGCTTTACAAATAAATCTTTCAAACCATCTACTCCTTTTTATACACATACCGTACACAGAAAAGAAGATCAATCAAACCTGGAGATGAAGAAAGGAAAATAAACAATGCTTCACTTTCGGGGAAAAAGAGGAACGTACAGAGTCTTTTGTTAGAGAGGATAATCATCACTTTAGTAAGAATATAAGAAAGGAACTAAGGAATCAAGCACAAAAAGAAGGAATGTGTAGAAAATTGATACAAAGCTTCCTTATCAATCGATTTATTCCATTTTCATGATTCTATTTGTCACTGAGCAAGTCCAACATTTTAAAACAAACAAAAAAAGCCCCTATATATAAATGGGGCTTTTGGTTTATTAACGTAATAATTGAAGTACGTTTTGTGGCTGTTGATTCGCTTGTGCAAGCATAGCTTGAGACGCTTGAGAAAGAATGTTGTTCTTAGTGAACTCACTCATTTCTTTTGCCATGTCAACGTCACGGATACGAGACTCAGCAGCAGTTAAGTTTTCAGCAGATGCACCCAAGTTGTTAATAGTGTGCTCTAAACGGTTTTGTACTGCACCAAGTTTTCCACGTTGAGCAGATACTTGATTAATAGCTGCATCAACAATACTTAGTTGAGTATCAAAACCAACATCATCTGCTTTTGCATCATTGTCAGCAAATTTTCTTGCATCGATGTTTTTAACGGCTTGATTGGCTACAACATTACCATCATCATCTTTAACTCCTAATGCATCAGTACTCATTTTATCAATATTAACTGAAATTTGTTGAGTTGCGTTAGCACCGATTTGGAACACTAAAGCATTACCACTTGCTGGGACTTCAGATGTACCTGTATCTGGGTCATCTGGATCTGTCGGCGGAATTGCTGGTGTTCCTGGAATTCCTTTAAAAGTACCATCTAATAATTTTTTACCGTTAAACTCTGTACGATTTGAAATTCCATCAACTTCTTCTTGTAAAGCTTCAATCTCATCTTGAATAGATTGAAGATCTGTGTTTTTATCTTGTGTACCAGTGTTTCCAGCTTGAACCACTAATTCACGTACACGTTGAAGGATTGAGTGAGTTTCAGTCAAAGCACCCTCAGCTGTTTGGATAAGAGAGATACCGTCCTGTGCGTTTTTAGATGCCATTTCTAATCCGCGGATTTGTCCACGCATTTTCTCAGAGATTGCAAGACCAGCTGCATCATCTCCTGCACGGTTGATTTTAAGACCAGAAGAAAGCTTCTCCATGTTCTTTTGGCTCGCACCGTTGTTTGCAGACAGACGGTTTAAAGTGTTAAGTGCTGCGATATTGTGGTTAATTCTCATTTCCTATTACCTCCGTGTAATTTTTTTCGAGCTTATCTGTCAAGTCCATTTGGATGAGAAGCTCTTCCTTAGAATTTCCTATTTCTAAGGCATGTGTATAGTAGTAATGCAGAGCACCTTTTGGCTCTCTAACTTTACTACCATATGTAACACCAGTTATGGCAATAATCATGAAATCTCCTTCTTTTAATGCTCACCATAACAATGAGTATTGTGTTACCTACTATAGACAGACCTACCATAAATTTTAGTTTGTGGAAATTGTTAATTTCACAAATTCGACACATTTAAAAAGCACATAGGGATGATAAAATTCAATCAACTGCGTTTTGTGGAATATTAAGTAAAATAAAAATGACATTTTACGAAAACAGGGGAGAAACATGATTAGTGTAAAACCGTGTGGAAACAACACTTTTTCACATACCCTAAAAACACTCGATAAAGTAACAGAGAAAAGAAAAAGGATTTTGAGAGAAGGATTCACTTCAAAAGAAGAACAATGAAAGTTGCAAATGCAAAAGAATTGCAGCTTCACGCATTTTCAAACGATGAAAAATAAACATCAAAAAAGCCCCTGTTCTCTATGGTCAGGGGCTTTACTTTTTTCATTTTTTCAATGCTTTTTGAAGAGCTGCTTTTGTCTTCGATCCGTTCCATCTCTTATATGTGGCACAACGTTGGCCAATGGAATGCCTTGCTCTGTCTTCAGCTGGACGAATTAGCATTGTGCGTTCTCAACTACCTTTTCAAATTTAAATACATGGTGGGAGCGATTCGCAAAAAGGCTCGATATAAGAAAATTCATTTGCATGATATGCGTCATACTCATGCTACTAAATCAAATCGGCATATACCTGGGTTTAATATTAAATCTGTCTCTCAGCGTTTAGGTCATGCGTATGTTAAAACAACTCTTGATACGTATACACATACGGTCTAGTGGCGGATGCTTTAACAAACTTATTGCAAATTCGATAATTGGTCCCCAATTTGTCACCAAGCAAATAAAAAAGGACATAAAAAAAGCCTTCTCATCATCGAGAAACCCTGTCAGATCAACATTTAGAGGAAAGCTTCCAAGCGGGCTCGAACCGCTGACCTCTTCCTTACCATGGAAGTGCTCTACCTACTGAGCTATGGAAGCATGGCTCCGCAGGTAGGACTCGAACCTACGACCGATCGGTTAACAGCCGATAGCTCTACCACTGAGCTACTGCGGAATGATAAAGTAACTTCTTCCATTGGAAGGATATAAGCAAAAAGCTTGGCGGCGTCCTACTCTCACAGGGGGAGACCCCCAACTACCATCGGCGCTGAAGAGCTTAACTTCCGTGTTCGGTATGGGAACGGGTGTGACCTCTTCGCTATCG
>NZ_JAWJBV010000029.1:0-13879 GCF_046536015.1 Bacillus sp. SIMBA_154 | reverse complement strand
TCCTTGGATATAAAACCATTCAGAGCATTTAAAAACGTCCTGCGTTGCAATCTGAGAAGTTTTGCGGTTGTTTTCTCGTACTCTTCCACCAATGAGGGTATATCCTTCAGTTCAGGGAAATCAGCTACAGCTGCTTCTAGTTCTTCAACTTCATCAGATTCCGCTTTTTGCACAAAGACATTGATGCTTCTAATCAGCTGATCGACCTTGCTCATTTGCGGATCTCCTCCATTACATCTCTAAGGTCCTTGAGGATCGATACCAATTCATTCTGAGAACCTGCTGACTTCTGAAGAACCGTATCAAGCAAGCTAGTTGATGCCTTTGGCTTCGCCTCAATTGGTCGGTGATATTCTTCCTCTGGCCATTCTTCTAATGTTTTCCCAAGAATACGCCCAGCCAGATCACGCAGGTCATTCGGTGAAACCGCTCCTGCTTGAATAAACGGTGTAAGAACCTTTGCAATTTCGAGCGGATCACGAAAGTCTGGACCATTTAAAATGATACGCACATGCCAGAGATCAAGATCAGGAAGAAAGAGTGTATTGAGCTTGCCAGTGATGATCATTCTCTCTGGCTGAAATACCTGTTCCTCTGTCGTCTTACGAGCGGTGTCAGCTGTCGCCTTGTTATAATCCTGTGATTCGCCTGTGTAGATCGGCGGCAGACGGAAAGAAGATCGTATCTTGTTTCTCGTCTTCTCGTCGTATTCAAGAAACAACGCATCCTCCTGGAGAATCTCGGCCAGTGATTTTATTTCAACTTTAACAGGTGCTGGGTCTTCGTCATTGCTTACTTCGTCCTTTTTCTTTTTCGGAATCCCTTCGACTTCAAGCAAAAGGAATTTATGTGCATTGTCTGAACCTTCGATGCCATTCATGTACTCTTGCAGCTGTTCGTATGATGCTTCAGATAGCATTCCATTCTCTACAGTAATTGCAGCCGGCACATGCCGCCCTTGTTTAAAGTACAGATAGTTCAGTTCTTCAGCTTTACGGGCACCGTACATATTGACGATGTTACCAATCCAACGAGGAACACCATATGTACCGCTGCCGATCTTGAAATGAATGACTTCGCTTGCTACAAGATTAGAAGGAGTTTCATCACTATATTCTCCTGTAGCAGAGTTCATTGTTCTTGGATCGCCGTACTCTTTGAAGAATACTTTTTTAGTATTGATCTTCTGAACATACTTCCTGAATCTCTTCTTTCGCTTCAATGACTTCACTTTGCCATGATCTGTATACTTGAAATCGACCTCAACGGGATCGCCTATCTTACATATTCGCATGTGCTGAGCATCTAAGTATTCGATTCCTGCTGGTTGCCCTGTACCATTACGCAACACTTCAAGAAAGCCATTCCCTGTCCGCTCCCGATCTTCTATCACATACCCTAGAACCACTTCGGCTGATTCATCATAGTTCATGTATCGCACAAGCTCCTCAAGCCTCGTCCATTCTTTTTCAGCAGCGGCTTTCTTTTGTTCTGGCGCATTCTCGGCATTGAAGTCAAAGACGTATTCAATTCCCAAGCCGAACCCTAGAATATTTGTTTTATATGCATCTATACATTGCTGAAGAATGGTAGAATACTCGGCTATTTGTTTGAGCTCTTTGATATTGTATGGCGGTTCGATCAATCCATCAGTCTCATAGTTAAAATTATCATCATGAATTTGTTTCGTAGTTTGAGAGATGTCTGCTTTAAACACAGTAGCTTTCACATGTTTTGTCATTGCCTTCTCATTGACCCCCTTTCTCTGTTCGGACGCTTACGCTCTTTAGGCTGCTCTTTTAGATCGGTGACCTCATAATCATCTAGCGCATACCAGATGGCTGAAAAGGTATGAGGATCAATCTTAAACTCGTCCTCTATGATATTGCCATTCTTGTCCGTCTTATACGTGAGCGGCTGAAGCTCATAGATTGTGTTTTTGCATGAGTCAGAACAAATGATTTTTTTGAACCGCTTGATCTTCTTGGTGTACTGCAAACGTGATCCCTGGAACTTATGAGCGGCCACCATGTTGTATCCCATCTTGCGGAAATATGCGATTGTCTTCTGTTCATTATCAGCCTTGATCAGCTCTTTTGTTTCGACAAACTCTTTCAAATCCTCAACCGTGACATCATCAGTCTTGCCACGATCGTAATACTCCCAATAGATATATAGATACTTCTTCTCGTGATCTACAGCCAACCTTACAACAGCGTTATATGAATCAACGAAACCAAAGTCCATGCCCGCTCTAAGTAAAGGACGATTGATATTGGCGATGGCCAGCATGACATCTTCATGCGGCTTCACCTCGAATTGTGGAAGGACGCGAATTCCGTTAATGCCAAAATGACCTTTTCGGGCAATGCGATAAAGGTCGGGATCATATTCTTTTAGTTCGTCCAACTGCTTCACATAGCTTTTAGGCAGAAATAGATTGTCTTCTGCTGTTGAGTGGTGATAATACGTATCGTTTATGACGATAGTTCGTTCTTTGTATAACCTTTCATCATCCAGGATAAAGCGGTTGTTCTGATCGTCCTTAAAGAAGTGACGGTATGTCCAATTATCCTGCCCGACAGGGTTCGTTGATAGGATCATGTGCAGCTGTAACGTTGGATGACGCAAACGACCAAGCAGCTCCTTGAATCCCTCGTACTTAACCTCGGAACATTCCTCAATCCATATGATCGAGATGTTGTTGATCGACTTCAGCTTGGCTGGCTTGTCCAAGCCTTTGAAGATGATCCGGCTGCCGTTATGAAATTTAAGCATGAGCGGTGATGTCCGGCATTGAATGACATGATCGAGTCCAAGATCATTCACGATCTCTTCAAATAAAGAAAACGTGGAATCTCTGTGCGTGTCGTAGACTTCACGTATCACAAGAGCTGTTCGCTTTTCATCTAGCAGCTTTAGAATGAGCTTCAGGGCAATATGATAACTCTTAGATGAACCGTAACCACCCACTAAGAACTGAAACTTCTGATCCCAGTCAAAAAGAAAGTTCTCAAAATGTGGATTAACTTCCTTCTCCATCATGTGAACCATCAGCCATCACCTTTATTCTTTGCTCGCTTAATCGTTATCTGTACAGAGTCATCAACAGGACGTGCGGTGATCCGCTCCAGCTCTGCTTCTCTCGTTCGGTTTGCAAGATCGAGACCACGAAGCCTCAATTCATGCTCTGACATAGTTTTCATTATGTCGTGTTTCTGCCTAATGGCTTTAAGACGCTTGTCTGTTACTCGCGTCAATGCTTCCTCTATTTCAAGGATGCGGTCAATCACAGGTAATTGAGTTTCTTCCACCTCAGTGACTACAAGACGTTCATTGATAATTGGAACGTATTTTACAACACCATTCTCACTTGTCGAAGGTGCGACATCTTTTGTTTTCCTAAGTTGCTGTAGTACACGTCTTTGATTATCAGTTAAACCATTTTCATACTTCATAATTCTATGCATCATACGCCGCTCTCGAATACTAAGCTCACGTATGGTCAATTCAATTTGATAGAGCGGATCGGTCTCAATCTGCTCAAAGAGTTCCTTTTCTGTTTCGTCCATATAATCAAACATGATAGATTCATATTCACCTGTCCGCACAGAATTTCTGTTTCCTTTTGGAGCACCACCAGTATTCCCTTTAGCGTTTTGGTTACCTGGCGGTGCTTTCCCACCTTTATTGCCTTTAGCGTTTTTACTCCCTTTTGGAGCACCAGGGCGTTTAGTAACGTTACCATTGGTTTTTTCTTTCGGTTTAGTAACGTTACCATTCAATTTCTCATCCCAAGAGTCTTGGTTCTTCCATTTGCGGATAAGCGATTGTGAACACTCTAATTCTTCAGCAATGTCTTTCAGCAAACGGGTTCCGTTGCTTTCTTTCCACAATTGGAATGCCTGATCTCTTTTGGGATTTCGCGGTCTAGCCATTACATATCACCCACCTCCGAGCTGTTGAATTAAGTTTGAGTTGTTTTCAAATTTCATCATTTTTCAGCAGGTACATTTCTAATTCAATGAGCTTCTTCAAGTCTTCCACAGTAGTCAACTTTATGTTTCCTGCTTTGAAATCTCTGACCCATTGAGCAATACCCGCCTGCGTGATCTTTCTTAAATTTGCAGTGGCTTTCTCTATGTCTTCAGCTTGTTCAGCCTGTAGTAAAAGCAGTATTTCTTCTCTTTCTTCATCATAACGAGAACAAATGTTCTTATTTTCTCTTGTCATACTCCCTGTCCTCCATTACAATATGGTTTAAGAGCGTGATATTTTCCCACAAACGCGGCCGCGTCTTGATCACGCTCTTAGGCAGGGAGTTTCTTTCTTTGCCTTTGAAAGGGAGGGTGTTGTCAGCACCCTCTTTTTTATTGCAATGAATCGACCAGCTCTGGAGCGATACCTGTAAATTCTGTGAAACGTTTTTTTATAACATCACAGAAGTATGGATCGAGCTCTAATAAGAAAGCCTCTCTATCTGTTTGCTCACATGTCATAAGAGTTGACCCGCTTCCCCCAAAGAAATCTACCACCCTATCACCTTTTTTACTGCTGTTGCTCAATGGAATGTTTATAAGCTCAAGTGGTTTTTGTGTTGGATGTACATATTTTGATATGTCACCACGCGAAACCTCCCAGACAGTTGCAGGACCAGTTTCTTCTGTCAAATCCGTTCTCCAAACTGTGACTTGTTTTTTGTCACCGTACCAATGAGGTGAACATTTCTTTTTGAATGCATAGAAAACAGGCTCGTGCATATATCGATATTGGCCCCACCCAAATGTAGCTGAATTTTTCACCCAAATACATTGCGACCTTACTTCTATACCAGCGTTCAACATTTCTGTTTCAAAATTCAATTGATAGGTAGGTGAGTGAAATACGTAAATGGCCGCTTTTTCATTCATGATCCTAGAATAATTCAGGAATGTATCTCTTAAAAAAATATCGAACTGTTCATCATCCATTGAATCATTCATGATTGTTGCATGACCATCCTCGTTTAACTTCTTACTATTACTTTTCACAGCGACATTATAAGGTGGATCAGTAATAACTAGATCGGCTTTATACCCTGACATTAAACGATCAACGTCATCAGCTTTTGTGGCATCACCGCACACTAAGGTGTGGCGGCCAAGCCGCCACACCTCTCCATACTTTGTTTCAGGCTCACTGATTTGAGATAAAGCTTCAGAAACATCGAAGTCATCATCTTCTACAACTGTATTACCGTTGTCTACAGACAGGTTTTCTAGCAGCTCCTCATATTCTTCTTGAGAATATCCGATGATGTTTGTATCAAAATTGTTTTCCTTCAACTCTGATAAAAGAGCCTCTAGTTTTTCCTCGTCCCAATCGCCTTCAATTTTGTTTAATGCAATATTGAGCGCCTTTTCTTCTTTTTCGTTCAAAGAAACCACAGACACTTTGATTTCAGTCGGGTTCGATTCTAATAAAATTTTGAACCTTTGATGTCCACCTACTAAATTACCTGTCTTCTCGTTCCAGATGAGCGGATCAATATATCCGAAATGCTCTATCGATGCCTTCAACTCTTCATATGCTTTGTCTCCTGGTTTCAAATCAACACGTGGATGATAGGCAGCGGGATTTATTCGACTGACGGGTATATCTTTTATGATCAATTGAAAACACCTCTTGTATTATTTCTTGTTGTTTACTTAAACCATTGCAAATGTATCTGTTCCGAGATCCGTTTCATCATCACAGGAGGGACGCTCATGCCACAGACATACTGCGTTGATGCATCCATAAAGTCATAATCCAACGGAAAAGATTGCATAAGAATAATATCCCTTTTGGAGATGTAATATGGTTCGTCGTATCTAATAAAGACCGAACCACTTGCAAGTGTTGGCGGAACTAAACTGTTTTTCACTAATACTGTATTGAAATTCCGCTCTTTACCTTCTGTTCGTTTAGTGATATCCCCAATGTTGCCATCGGACGGCCGCCGCTTAATCCATCTTTTATACGTTTTACTCGATTCATTCAGCCTTGATCCATGTCCACTTCTAAACTCTCCATATGTGATCGGTGGATCATTGAAATCCAATTTTAATGGTGGAAGGCTCAGGTCCTTTCTACGGCCAATAAAAAAGACCCGCTCTCTTCTTTGCGGGACTCCCATTGTGGCAGCGTTCAATAGGAACAGCTGAACGTCATACCCTATTTCTTTTGCACGCTCTATGACAAGTTTCACATATCCTTTTGCTTTTCCTTTGATCATGCCGCTTACGTTCTCAGCCACAAAGGTTTTAGGCTGCAAACGTTCCACAGCGTCCAGGTAATGAAAGAACAGATCGTCTAGTTTTTGGACAGCTTGTCCCTCTCTGAACGCCTTTTCTCTTCCCCAATCCTCTTCCCTTTTACCTGCAGTTGAAAATACGCTGCATGGTGGTGATCCATCGAACACATCAAGATTCATGAGTTCTTCAGGAAGATCAGATAGCGGGATCTGGTTAAACTCTCGAATGTCCATGAGATAAGGATATTCCGGTTTGTGATTCTTTTTATAGATTTTCATCATCTGCGGATCGATCTCGCAGTTTCCCAGCAATTCAAACCCTGCTAATTTGTAGCCCATTGAGGAGCCACCACCGCACGAGAATGTACTGAACACTTTCAGCCCGTTAGAAGGGATGTTTTTTAGATCACTCAATTTCCATCTATAGTTCATGTTGTCACCTACTCATTGTATGAAAAACCGCATTTAGGACACGTATGTTCAAATTGATCATCCCCAAAGTCATCTAAGTCAATTTCTTTACTTTCAGATACAGTTCCACCTTGCCCTGTATGCTCCAGTTGTTGAAGGATATCCTCAAGTTCTGTATCACTGAATCCTGTTGCACTCAGATCATATCCTGATTTCTCTAGTTCCTTAATTAGTTCAGTGAGTTTGTATTCATCCCAATCGCCATCTATCTTATTAAGGGCAATATTTAATGCTTTTTCGTCTTGCTCATTTAGCGATACAACAGATACAAGAATTTCACTTGGATTGTCCTCCATTAATACTTTGAAACGTTGGTGACCTCCTACAAGGTGACCTGTCCGTTCATTCCATACTAAGGGATCAATGTATCCAAATTTTTTTATTGAGTTTTTCAGAGAGTCGTATTCTGGGTCTCCTGGTTGTAGATCAATTCGGGGATTATAAGGTGATGGGTTAATTTTATGTACGGGAATTGTTTTGATATTCATTTCTGTTTCCTCCTATCAAACAAATGATGCCGCCCAGGAGGCGGCATCAACTGCTTACTTGATGTAAAAATCCGATGTGTAGAATGTACCGACAGTTTCAACATGGTTGCCATTCTTGTCGTAGCGCTCTACTTCAACCTTGAATCGATACGTACCTTTTTTGTTACCTAGTGATTCCTTGATATCGAATTCATCGTGCTGTTTCTCTGCTGGGTTAAGCGGGTTAGGTGAATTCGTTTTGATTGTGACCCATTTCCCTGCAACTTTTCGTTGAGGTATAAGGTTTGGACCACAAATGTAATCATTGTGATTTTGAACCGCAACAACCACGACCTTGTCCTTTCCTAAAATATGATTCGCTTTTTTCGGATTAGCAGATACACCAAACTTTGATGCCATGCTCATCATCTCCCTTTTTATATTTTTGCGCTCCTATCCCTCACCAAAGCACCTGCAGCCATACACCCAAAAGACGACTGTTCCCATCAAATCAGCGTTTTCTTCGGACCCGGCCGCCTTGTCTTTGATACGTATCTCGTCTCGTTCCCATGATCTCTTCCCAATCTCGCTTTGTTATTGGATCAGCATCGTTCTCCTTCTTTCTATTAGAACCAGGAGCAATGCTTTTAAATTGCTTTAATGTCTCTTTAGAAACAGAATCCCTGATCTTCATTTCACTCGCTCCTTGCCGAATTAGCACCACCTTACGCTATTCGCTTAAATAGATTTTGATAGTTTTTGAATGATGACTACACTCCGAGAGGATGCCAAGTACAGTTCATCATCATAAAATGAAAAACTGTCCTCGATACGGCCGCCGCAGACCAGCTGCTATCCAGGCTCAGAATGTCCCTCTCGTATGGCCACATTCCTCAACACCTTTGTTCCGTATCCAGATACGCCATTGATAAGGGAAAGACGCGTCTCCCAATAAAAAAAGCGGACACCAATCAAGGCACTTAAAGTGCTCAATGATCAGCGTCCGCAGGTTCTTCCTTCTGGACAAAATATTCACGTTCGTTTTGCTTGTCTCTATCATACGATGATCCACTTAGGAAAAAAGGTCCCCTTTTTATCCCCCTTTTTGTCGGCTTTTTCTCGGTTTTTTGTCGGCTTTTTCTTGGAAATGCAAAAAACAGCACTCATATGATTCCGAGTGCTGTCGAAAGGTTAAATGTCGCTTGCTTCTTCAATTTATAATACCGGTCTTTCTTCAGACCCAGTTCTTCACACACCTCCAAATCCTTCACCACTCGCGGTGTAAGGTATTTCATCCGGATGATGTCTTGCTCTATTTCGTCTAGGCTGTTTTCTAGCGCTCTTTCTATCTGCCGGACCTTCAGTTCATTTAAAACTTCCTGGTTCCTGAGAGAAGGAAAAAGGCCTGTTGCGCCGTTTGCCTCCTGTTCCTTTCTGTTTTCTTCCTTCACCTTCAGGGCTCTATAAACCTTCAGCTCCTTGATCAGAGCATTTCTTACGTTTTTCTCATCGATCCCTGGCAGTAAACACATTTGTTCAGCTCCCATATTTCTCGACCTCCTCCTATAAACAATGAAAGACATAGACCAGGGCAATTTTGCACCGATCTATGTCGTTTGATTTATTCTTCTATTCACTGTGACGAGCTAATGAGTCCACATGCTCGATATAACCTTTATCGATCCAAGAGCTATGAGGATGATATTCTGTGTCTCCCTCTCTCATGTAAGCGGTATGAACAGGTGTGCCAGCCTTTCGATCAGGATGTTTCTTTTCTGTTAGTTTAGTCCATACCCAATTATTTTGTTTTTTCATTTCCTCACCTCGAATGACGGCGTGTAGATATGCCCTTTGACGCCTGTCCAATTTTTATATTTATAGATTGTCATCTTAATACGGTGCGTGCCGGATGTGTGATTGACCGTGTAAAACTCCTTTGCTGGCGTGGCTCTCTTAAATGACCCAACTAGACTAAAGCGCTGATCTTTCCATTTGCCGCTCACCTTTTTTTGTAGCGTGAAGCGGTAATAGACCGTTTCACTTCCTGTTTTACGTGCTGTGACATCAATGCTTCGGGCTTTGGCTTGTACGAATTGGCATCGGTTGATACGCTGATTGTGTGTCCGGCCACTGTTTTATATCCGCTCGTTACTGCTGCGGCTGACGGCGCAAAAAGCACCGCAGCCACAATAATAGTTAGTGTGATTAGTAGTTTCTTCATTGTTTACTCTCCCTTTTTAATTCGCCAATTTTAGAATATATAGCTGCCATCACTATGCCTGTTTTAGTGATTTCAGGATCATTAGCAATTAACTTATTTTGGTTTAACCTTGCTAATTGCTGTCTAGTGATGAGTTGCAAATTGTCTAGTTTTACATTGAGCTTGTTCCCGTCTAAAAATATTAAACAATGGCCACTTGAGATTGGTCCGTTTTCTTCTTCCCAAATCACCTTATGTTTATGTTTCCATCGTTTTTGCGAAGGTCCATCATCAGACACCTTGATCAATATATAGCCGTCTCGATCAACTCTTTCATAACCTACAGGCTTGTAATTTGAAGGCTTGTGTCCTGGTTTGAAAGATGTTTTATTTCCGCCAACATTATAAAGCCCTTTTGTCCCTTTATTGAGCGGCACATGCCCCTTGGGGAAATAACCATTTAAACCGCTAGAGACTTTACGATTATACTTCCATCTCTTTACTTGTTGCTTAGTAACATTCAAACCAAACTTCTGATTGATCAAATCTGTTAATTCTTGATTGAGTAAACCTGCAGCATGTGAACGGATGAAGAATTCTTGTTCTTCAGTGAATAACCTCACCTTTATCCCTCCAGCATTTTCGGTTTCTCAAGATCTTTTGATTTGTATTCTGTATGAAATTTTTGCGCTTGTAATACTAGTGCTCCATTAGAAATTATGCGATTGGCCACATCAGTAACAGCTTTAGATCGTTCAATTTCTTCTTGAAGTTCCTCACCGTTTAAGTCTTCGTCACTCAACCGTTCAAGCTGCGCAAATAAATGGTTATTTAAGTCCCCTAATGTATTTCTCATCTTCATTCTCCTTCCGCTTCTTTTTTCAACTCGTGTCCTAGTTCTACAGCTATGTTATAAATAGTGCGTGCATATGAATCATATTGTAGTGATAATTGATCATTTCTCTGCGCTGTTTCGCGTTTTAATAAAAGAAAACTGTCATAACGCATTTGCAATATTTGCTCTTGCCTCTTTTGCAATTCGTGGATATTTCGTACTAAACATTCGACAACATAGTCTGGAGAAACCACAATTTCAAAATCACTATCAACTCCAGGGGGTTTTGTGGCATAACCCCCTTCGCTGTTACGTTTGATTATTTCACCTGTTGGTAGGGTTGCTTGAAATTCTTTATTTTTGGTCATCATGCTCTCTCCTTGCTTTGCTGCCTAATGTCCATTTCTGTCATTCCACAGTCTACACAGTATTCAAATTCAGGTATCTGCAAATGATCTTCTCCCAATGGTGGAATATAGCTCATTTCCATGTGTTTATGATCACACGATTCCTGAAATTTCTTATGTTCACTCTCCGCTTCTCTCTGCCTAACAACAGAACAATACTTAGTTTCATGTAACTTGGCTCCATGCGGAGTGAGAAGGCGTTTCCCACAGAGTTCACATTGATAGAGCGTTTGATTGTCTAATATTTTCGCCATCAATATTCCTCCTCATGTCTTGCCTTGATCCTTTCAAATTCTTCGATTGTATAATCTACATGAAAAGGATCGTAACAGTTTTTGAGATCGTTAATATCAAGAGGAGCATTGTGTTGAGACACAAGGTTGTAAAAATCGGTTAAATCTTGATCACTTGGCTTCTCACGATCTTTTCTAATGAGACACAACGCATCTGTAATTTCTTTTACATCTCCGTTAGGATCGGTTAAATCCATAAAATCAGGTCCATAGCTTAGGTAGCGTTCAGTATGTTTATTTTTAAATACAATCGCTGGCACAGTTTTCATATCAGAGGCCCTCCTGCAAATCTTGTATATCGCCTTGATAAAACGTGTTTTGCTTAATGACTTCAAAAATAATTGGCCGTTCTCCTAAGTGAGTACAAGACCCATATATATTAATTAATGCGTTTCGCATTTCGTCCTCACTAGGATAGTGATCCCATCCTCCCAAAAGTCTTATGCCTTGTACGTTTAAATAAAAAATGCTTCTCAGTTTCATAAGAATCTTCCTCTCTTTTTTCATTCTGCTTGCTTTGCCTGTTGATCAAATTGGCGCAGCAGCTCATCTTTAATTGTTTCAGCTTTTTTCTTTTGCGCTTTGATGTAAGGGCTGTTGATGCGATCACCAGACAGTACAGCATCTCCTATGCGTTGTTTGATATCATCCAGCGCCATCCAAAGCCCTTCATATGACATGTTTTCAGATGGTTTAAACTCCATATGTTCCTCCCTCAGAACAGTGTCAGCTGTTCCTGGTGTTGTTCTTTTTGCTTTATTAAAAAATGCCTGGCTTCAAACGCTCCATAGTATGAGCCAGGACGATCAAACTTTGATACATAATAATGAGCGGCACCGAGAGGAAAGAGAAAGTATTCTACGCCCTTTACTAGCGGTGTAAACTCATCAGTGAGACATATACCCTTCAAGGTCATGCCACGCTTTCCCATGGCAACCGCTCTACCCTTTTCATACTTCCAGCACAGCCGACTCGACCGATATTACGGCGTGCTGCTTGATAGGTAGGGTACGTGTCATGCTCACTCCATTTATCATCTGTTAGCATCTCAGATCGCCAATAGGCAACGTACCCGCTCGCTGTATTGACGATACAAAATTCAGCAAATGGTGATTTTGAATACCAGATTTCTTTCATTTTGACTGCCTCCCTGCAGGAGGAAGCTCCTGCTATTTTATTTTGTGT
Source organism: Bacillus sp. SIMBA_154 (assembly GCF_046536015.1). Classification (NCBI taxonomy): domain Bacteria; kingdom Bacillati; phylum Bacillota; class Bacilli; order Caryophanales; family Bacillaceae; genus Bacillus; species Bacillus sp. SIMBA_154. Next base: position 1,747 of record NZ_JAWJBV010000029.1, on the reverse strand, counting down.
GAACTGCTGCAATTTAAATTTGTGAACTGGCCATCACGTGTCGTGATCTCCATCTTTCCGTACATCGGTGTTTCCGCCAAGAACACTTCGTTGGAATGGCCGTCTAGGATAATGACTTTAACTTCTCCTTTTTCAAAAAGCTGATCAATTGAGATGTTAGAGTCTATATGTTTGTAAGGATTATTCATGCGCACAAGGCCTCCCATGTTATAATGAATTGTCGAGATTCATTAGAGCCGGAGCCTTGTGCTTTGGTTCTTTTTATTTGCTCTGGAGAGCTTGCAAATCACGTACACACATTCTAAATAGGTGTTCATCCTTTATGTCTAAGGACAAGTCGATCAAAGCCTTCAGATCAGATTCAGTAAGAGCATCATCCAAGTTTTTAGCCCAATGTTTAGGAACAGCTGTAGACTTTCCTTTAAGCGGCTTCACTAAAATATTTTTGTCAGTAACTTTAAGTACGTAACCAGATATATGAAACATTCTCCGTGCAACTTCACCCAAAGCTTCCACCCAATCGCCTTCTACAATCTGTTTCATTTCCTGAAGCTCCTTCCGCATTTAGTGCAAATTGGACCGTTAAAAACCCGAGTGCTAAAATCCAGCCAATAACCACGTTGCACCGAAACTATGTTTATACATTTGAAGCAAAAGAAGTGTTTATGATTGAAGAAAAACTTGATTTTATTAATCATCTGACTATCCTCCATCCTTTCCTGATCCGACTGAGCAGTTCATATTTTTTAAGTGGTTCATAGAGGTGAACACGTTGTCCATCCTCTATGCGATAAAGCAGGAACCACCGTTTTGATCGTTTGTGTGCCATCTTAGGCAGCCCCGTCTTCCTCTTCTTTTTGATCATTCCCGTCATAATCGTCTTTCACACTTTGAGAGGAATCTAAATCTACATCAGCTACTTCTTCATCTTTTTGCATCGGCACAGCTTCGTTGGCTTGATCCTCTTTCCAATCCCACCATTTTTCAGCAAGCGGAGCCACTGCAGCTCGGTAGTCATTGATCAGATCGACGATGGCGCCGGATGACATCTCAAGCTCAGTAGCCAACTTGCGGTATGATTCACCTTCAATGCGACGTTTAACGACGCCAGCCATATTCTCAGGGAAATCCTCATGTTCTGGTGCCAGACCTTCTTGGATGAATTGATCCACCACTTCACGTTTAATCTCCATAGGCTTTTCTTCAATTTGTGGTTTTTCTGCAGGTAAGCCCAATTCAGCCTCTAACTGTTCTGGTTCTGGCTCAGCAATGTGGACAACACCGCTCTGATCTACTTGATAATTTACTATAGGTCGCTCAGTGTGAGCGTTGATCTGCACGTTATAGCTGACAACATCGCTCTCAATTTCAACACGCACATCGTTATCAATCATTTCAGCAAGGTTTTGAATGCTGTTTCCTAGATCCTTCGTTGAGATTTCAAGGACCAATTCTGTAACACCCTTAGGCTTGTGATTTACTTTCTTGACTGATCCATCAAAATTTACAAAAGACATATTTGTTCCTCCTCATGGGTTGGTTTGAGAGTTGAGACTTCGACTTCAATTCTCGGTGAACTGCTATAGAATTTGCTTACATGTAGATCGACTATCTGGCTATCATCCTGCCAAATGACTTTATTCAGGCCATCTTTTATCCCTTTGATGTAGTTATCAACATCCGGCTTCTTAGCTGGTCTCAGCTCGCCTCTTTCAGCTTCTGCGGCCTTTTTCTTGCTGAAGCTTTT
>NZ_JAWJBV010000028.1:0-18150 GCF_046536015.1 Bacillus sp. SIMBA_154 | reverse complement strand
TACCTATGATGTATCATAGGATTTTTTATAAAAACTCGAATTAACAGGTACGTTTTGTCTTGTTTAGTTTTCAAAGAACTTGTTTACCGCTTCAGAAGCGACTAGAACATCTTATCACATCCAAGTTGTTAGTGTCAACAACTTTTTTGTTGTTATGTTTTTTCGTTTCTTCGTCATCAGCGACGTATATTAATTTACCACCATACAGAATCAAAGTCAATATTATTTTTCATTAAATAATAAACTTTTCTATTACGACTAAAGCCGCTACGCCTGGAATGCCCAATAAACCACTAATTCCACTCGTTACAGGGTTAATGGAGACATGAAGCCCTAAACTCTCACCGAACAAATTCAGGCAAAATAAAAAAAGAGCGCCTGCCACAAACTTAACTCCGATAAGTCCTAACCATTTGAATGGATTCGCTTGAACACCTGACATAAACAACAATAATACAGCAAGCAAAATTGAACCAATCACAATAACAGGTTCCATAATCCTCTCATCTCCTCTTCATATGAATAGTACAAGCATATGAGAGGACTATGTAAAATAGACCTGCTACCTCCAGTTGTTTAAACGTATATTCCTCTTTTTCGCTTCTCTCAGATAGAAAAAGTACTTCGCTTGAGCAAGCTTTAATTCGAATAGAATGTCCGGTGAAGGCTCAACGCTATTTGCGACAAGCTTTTTTTGTCTGTTCCATTCTTCCTTTTGCTTAAAAAGCTGTTGAATTAGTTTCTCATCGAATTCTTTTCGAATTGATTTTCTGCGAAGAAAACCCATGTACCGTACTTCTCCTTCCTACATCTCACGTCTGCCTTCTAGAGCCTTAGAAAGTGTGACTTCATCTGCATACTCTAAATCTCCACCTACTGGGAGTCCGTGAGCAATACGAGAGAGTTTAATTCCTGATGGTTTCAACAATCTGGAGATATACATGGCTGTAGCTTCTCCTTCAATGTTTGGGTTGGTTGCAAGAATCACCTCTGTCACTTGATCGTCTTGCAATCTTTTTAATAAATCAGGAATTTTAATATCCTCCGGTCCAATTCCGTCCATTGGCGAAATGGCACCATGAAGCACATGATATAAGCCGTTATATTCTTTCATCTTTTCCATTGCAATCACATCTTTTGGATCTTGTACTACACAGATAACAGATTGATCTCTTCTTGTATCTTCACAAATATAGCAGGGATCCTGATCAGTGATATGGCCGCAAACCGAACAATAAGTTAAATTACGCTTTGCATTTACAAGCGCCTTCGCAAAGTCTAGTACGACATCTTCCTGCATACTAAGAACAAAAAAAGCCAGACGGACCGCAGTTTTCGGTCCGATTCCTGGCAATTTCATAAAGCTATCAATCAGCTTTGATATTGGTTCAGGATATTGCATCTTTAGTTATTCCCCCTAGAATAAACCTGGCATGTTCATTCCTTTTGTGAATTGACCCATTGTTTCATTTGTTAGCTCATCGACTTTTTTCAATGCATCATTTGTCGCTGCAAGTACAAGGTCTTGAAGCATATCGATGTCTTCAGGATCGACAACTTCTTCATTAATTGCTACATCAACGACTTCTTTTTGTCCATTTACTTTGACAGTGACCATACCGCCACCTGCTGTACCTTCAAGAACCTTTTCCGCAAGCTCTTCTTGAGCCTTAGCCATATCCTTTTGCATTTTTTGCATTTGTTTCATCATTTTTTGCATATTTCCCATTCCACCGCGCATATGAACACCACTCTCTTTCTTTTAGTTAATCTTTAATTTCAATCAAATCAGTTCCTACTAACTTCTTTGCTTCCGCAATCAATGGATCCTCTTCAGCAGAAGTTGCCTGACCATCTGCCTGTTCATCCGGCTGATGATCCTTTAAAAATTCTTCTCTTATTTTACCCCATTGAGCGTCAGGAACGCCAACTAATTCCACTCTTTTTCCTAGCATAGACTCTAGCAGGTGCTCGAGGTTGGTTCGAACACCACTTTTATCTTCAGCCACCATCTTACAATGTATTTCGAACTTGAATTTTAAAACAAAGGCGTGAGATGCAGCTGCAACTGGTTCACTATCCGTTAATAGCGCAGCGTGAGACACCTTATTTTGCTGTTTCAACTGGGCAAGGAGCTCTCCCCATTTGCCTTTTAATTTTTCTAACTCCGGCCGCTTCGCTTCTTTTAGAATCTCGTGAATTCGGCCAACAGGTGCACGATAGCCATTTTTGTTGCTTGTTTGTGGTCGAGGTGCTTCCTTTTTTTCTTGAGGACTATGAGACTGAGACATCGGTACACCCTCAGCTCTCAGCCTAGATAGCTCCTGTTCAAGCCTGTCTATTTTATGCGTTAAAGCTGTTAAATCAGAGTGAGCATGAGATTGTGTCATTCCGGCCGTTGACTGACAAAGCTTAACAACAGCTACTTCAAAGAAAATCCTTGGATGATTCGTCCATTTCATTTCTTGGTGGCTTTTATTAAGCACTTCAATCGTCTCATACAGAAACTGAGGCGTCACACGATCAGAGAGCGCCACGAACTTTTCATCGACTTTTACCTTTTCAAGTACTCCTTCAAGATCTGGTGCCGTTTTATAAAGCAACATATCTCTAAAGTAAAAGATCATGTCCTCTATTAATTTAGCCGCATCTTTCCCCTGCTGGAGCAATTCATTTAATGTATCTAACGCTACAGCAATATTTTGATCAAAAATAGCTTCGGCAAGCTGACTAATGAAATGCTGAGATACAGCACCTGTAATGAGCAGCGCATCATCAATTGTCAGTTGTTCACCACTAAATGAGATCGCTTGATCCAACAGGCTTAGTGCATCACGCATACCGCCATCTGCTGCACTAGCAATAATCTCGAGCGAGCCCTCTTGTACATTTAGACTTTCTGCATCTACAATTTTCTCCATTCTTCCAACAATATCTTTTGTCGTGATCCGTTTAAAATCAAATCGCTGACACCGGGATATGATGGTAAGAGGAATCTTATGAGGCTCTGTGGTAGCCAAAATAAAGATACAATGAGCAGGCGGTTCCTCTAGCGTTTTAAGGAGTGCATTAAATGCCCCGATAGAGAGCATATGTACTTCATCTATAATATAAACCTTATATGTAACCGCCGAAGGAGCAAATTTAACTTTATCACGTATATCTCGGATTTCATCTACCCCGTTATTCGAGGCAGCATCTATTTCAATCACGTCTGAAATAGAACCGTTTGTAATCCCTTTACAGGCATCACATTCATTACACGGTTCACTAACAGGTGACTTTTCACAGTTCACTGCCTTTGCAAAGATCTTAGCAGCACTTGTTTTACCTGTTCCTCTAGGACCTGAAAATAAGTAAGCATGAGAAAACTTTTTCTGCAAAAGGGCATTTTGCAACGTTTTTGTGATGTGTTCTTGTCCAACAACATCCTCAAAAACTTGAGGCCTGAACACTCGGTATAAAGCTTGATAACTCACAAATACGCCCTCCTCCATTTATCATCATCTTCATTATACATGATGCAACGATCAATTCAAAAGTACACCTTTATTTTCTAATAAGCGAAAATGGCGTTTTCATATGAAGATTTTTTACTTTTCATGAATCAAAAACAAATTTTCTAGCTTTGCAAAATGACCTGCCAGCCCAAACAGAACAACAGTTCCTGTTATAAGTCATTTTAAAAGCAAATCACCTCAAAAAGGCTTTTTAATCATTTGTATCAACCTAGCAACTGAGCTATTCTTTGAACAACAACAAAAAACTCACCTAGATAAACTAGATGAGTTACATTTAATATTGATTTACCGTGCACCTTCTGTCGATTCGCTACCCCAAGCGTTACTTAAACAGTTAGCTCGGCCCAGGCAACCCTGCGGCACATGAGAGGTTTCACTTAATGCTGCTTCCTTCCGGACCTGACATGGTTCATGAATTCCCATTGCGCAGGACCCAGACGTCAACACCACTTATTTAAGGCAGACCTTGAAGTAAACGAACCTTGAGAAGGGATTCGGCCTCGCTAGAGCGGATTGCGAGTACAGGGCACCGCTACCTCCCCGCTTAGCACGGCAAAATGAATATTAAATTGTTAGTGACGCAGAAATAAGTATACCTTCTTACAGTTGAAATTGCAAACGACATCCATTCATTTACTTTTCGCTTGTTTCTTCCGCTGACGGAGATCTCGGAAGAACTGACTTAACAGCTCACCGCACTCATTTTCAAGTACACCACCAATGACTTCTGACTGATGATTGAACCGTTCATCATCCAGTAAATTCATTAAAGTACCTGCACATCCACCTTTAGGGTCATATGCACCAAATACGACCTTTTTCACTCTGGAAAGCACAATAGCACCCGCACACATTGGGCATGGTTCAAGCGTAACATAAAGTACAGCTTCTTCTAAACGCCAGCTTCCAGTCACTTTACACGCTTCATCAATGGCAAGTAATTCTGCATGTGCAATTGAACGCTGCTCACTTTCCCTTAAATTATAAGTGCGGCTCACAATTTGGTCATCTACAACGATGACAGCACCGATCGGCACTTCTCCTATTTGTTCTGCTTTTAAGGCTTCAAAAATGGCTTCTTGCATAAACTGTTCATCTTTCGTCATAGCACAGCTCTCTTTTCATGTTTTTTAAATGGATATTGAGGTTAACATATTACCACAATCTTTTGAAGGGGGTCTTATTTTGCCAAATCACCAAAAGGCACTGCTTATTATCGACATGATCAATAATTTTGATTTTGAAATGGGACATGTGCTCGCTGAAAAAACAGAGCAAATGACCAATAAAATTTTAGCCCTTAAACAACACGCTTTCAAGGAAAATTGGCCAATCATCTACATCAACGACCACTACGGACTCTGGAAGGCTGACATTCAAGCTGTCATACAAACATGTAAAAACGAAAGAAGCGCCCCTATTTTAGAGCAAATGGCACCATCTAACGATGATTATTTCTTAATTAAACCTAAGCATTCTGCCTTCTATGGAACAGCACTAGAGACACTTCTAAATGAACTAGGTGTTCATGATCTTATTTTAACTGGAATTGCAGGAAACATCTGTGTTCTTTTCACTGCAAATGACGCATACATGCGAGAATACAATCTGATTGTACCTAAAGATTGTATTGCTTCAAACAATGATAGAGATAACGAGTACGCTTTAACGATGATGGAGAACGTTCTTCTTGCTAAAATCACAACTGCTAAAGAGATCACGAATGAAAATCAAACATGATTTATCCATAACCCTCATAAATTGTTAGCAATAACAAAGGGGGCGTTGACTATTCAAATTTATGTTGTCAAAAGAGGAGATACTTTAAGTGAGATTGCCATGCGTTTTAAAACAACAGTCAATGAAATCATCCGCACCAACGACATCGAAACACCAAATCAACTCGTCATCGGACAAACAATTGTCATTCCAATTAGAGGTCAATTTTATGAAGTCAAACAAAATGACACACTTTATCAAATTGGGAGGCAATTTCAAATTTCAGTGGAAGAATTGGCACGTGTGAATAGGATTCGGCCTGAAGCAATACTTCCTATTCGATTCTTGCTCTATATTCCACAAAGACCGAAAAGAAACATAAATTCCAATGCTTATATTGAACCACGTGGAAATCAAGTCAGTGAAAACTTAAAGCAAGCAGCTAGAGAAGCCTCTCCATACTTAACCCATTTAGGCGCCTTTAGTTTTCAAGCACAAAGAGACGGGACACTGCGAGAACCACCGTTAGACCAACTACCTCAGATTGCCGCTCAAAGCAGAACCATATTATCCATGGTGGTCACAAACCTAGAGAATGAAAAATTCAGTGATGAACTTGGACGAATCCTTTTAACAAACCAATCTGTCAAAACCACATTTTTAAATGAAATCGTTCGCGTTGCTCAAAAGTATCAATTAAAAGAAATCCATTTTGATTTTGAATATTTACGCCCTGCTGATAAAGATGCTTATATTCAATTCTTAAGAGAGGCAACAACCCGTTTCCACCAAGAAGGATGGACAATTTCCGTTGCGCTTGCTCCTAAAACAAGTAGTGAACAAAAAGGAAAATGGTATGAAGCTCATGACTATGAAGCCATCGGTAAGATCGTTGATCATGTTGTGTTGATGACCTACGAATGGGGATACAGCGGAGGTCCTGCACAAGCCGTCTCTCCAATTGGTCCTGTCCGCCAAGTCATTGAATATGCACTGACTGTCATGCCGGCCAACAAAATTGTAATGGGGCAGAATTTATACGGCTATGATTGGACGCTTCCTTACGTACAGGGCGGCCCCATTGCCAAAGCCGTCAGTCCTCAACAAGCGATCGCAATTGCTAGAGAGAATGATGTACCCATTCTCTACGATGAAACAGCACAAGCTCCCTATTTTCGTTATACAGATGCTAATAATAAAGAGCATGAGGTATGGTTCGAAGACGCAAGGTCGATTCAAGCCAAATTTAATCTCATCAAAGAGTTAAACTTGAACGGAATTGCTTACTGGAAACTAGGTCTATCCTTCCCACAAAATTGGCTCTTATTATCAGATCAATTTAATATTGAAAAAAGAACGACATCGTAATCCATTCGCTCTATCTCTTAGAAGGGGTATGGTACAATATACATTGGTTTGACAACTTTATAGATAGAGGAGAACGCCTATGTATCCTGCCCCTTTTATTGCAGTGGAAGGCCCAATTGGAGCCGGAAAAACAACTTTGGCTACAATGCTTGCGAAGGAATTTCAATTTCCTTTAGTAAAAGAGATTGTAGAAGAAAATCCATTCTTAGATAAATTTTATGAAGATATGGAACAATGGAGCTTTCAGCTTGAGATGTTCTTTTTATGCAATCGGTTCAAACAGTTAGAATCAATTGAAGAAAACTATGTGAAAAAACAACAACCGATTGTTACAGATTATCATGTCTATAAAAATATGATATTTGCAGAAAGAACATTATCAAAAAAGCACATGGATAAATACAGAAAGATCTATCATTTGCTAACAGATGATCTTCCTAAACCCAATGCCATGATCTATATAAAAGCCAGCCTTCCCACCTTACTTAATAGAATACAGATGAGAGGACGCTCTTTTGAAGCAGACATCGACCCAGCTTATTTAAAAACCTTAATTGAAGATTATGAGCTGGCCATTGAACATTTAAAACAGACTGACCCAGGGCTTCCTATCATTACAATTGAAGGAGATCATACAGACTTCGTTTCCTCACAGCAAGATTACCAGCAAATTGTACAGAACATAAAGGAGCAAGTGCTATGAACAATATCGAAATACCAAAGGACGCAGTCATAACAATCGCCGGGACTGTCGGCGTGGGAAAATCAACCATGACGAAAATAATAGCGGACAAGCTAGGATTTCAAACCTCTCTTGAAAAAGTAGATGACAACCCATACTTAGAGCCTTTCTATTCAGATTTTCAAAGATGGAGCTTTCATTTACAGGTCTATTTCCTGGCTGAGCGTTTTAAGGAGCAAAAGCGAATTTTTGAATCTGGTGGAGGATATGTGCAAGATCGTTCGATCTATGAGGACACTGGCATTTTCGCTAAAATGCATGCGGACAAAGGCACGATGTCCGAGGTAGATTATGAAACGTATACGAGTCTATTTGAGGCGATGGTGATGACACCTTACTTCCCTCACCCTGACGTCCTTATTTATTTACATGGGGATTTAGATCATATTTTACATCGTATTGAAGAGCGCGGAAGAGAGATGGAAACTCAAACAGATCGAGCATATTGGGAAGAAATGTACGCTCGATATACTGAATGGATCGAACAATTTGATTTATGCCCAGTAATTAAAATTAATATTGAAGATTATGACTTACTTCATGATGAAAGCTCACTTGATCCCATTCTTCACGAAATTGCTTCTGTTATTCACAAAAATCGTTCTAAAACAAAATAAAAATAACCGCTGCATTTCGAATGCAGCGGTTTGACAATTTCCAATTTTTATGCTTGCGTTTCAATTCAACTAAGGTAAAATCAATATGGCGGAGGAAGAGGGATTCGAACCCCCGCGGGCTTTGACACCCCTGTCGGTTTTCAAGACCGATCCCTTCAGCCGGACTTGGGTATTCCTCCGTATCGACAAGAATTAATATATCATATCATTTCATTTGAAGTCAACATCTTTTCACAAAAAAATTTAAACATGTGTTTTGTTATGATGATCTACCTATAAAAAGCAGCCAAAATGACGGCTGCTCTTGATTCTATTTCGTATCCTGTCTAATTTCCTCAATAAACTGATTCATCTCTTCTTTAAACTCATTTAATGATTCGATAATCTTTGTAAAGTCTGTCACTTGTTTGGCTTGTTCGTTTGTTGAGCTGCTAATTTGTGAGATGTTTTCAGACAAAGTGCCAATGCTGTCTTGGATTTCTTTTAAGAATGTATTAATGGTTTCAGCCGCTTCCTTCGAACCATCTGACAATTTACGTACCTCATCAGCAACGACAGCAAACCCTTTTCCATTTTCACCTGCTCTTGCCGCTTCAATTGCAGCATTTAGACCAAGCAGGTTTGTTTGTCTAGCGATCCCGCCTATGGTTTTGACGACTTCTTCAATGTTCGCTGACTTCTCTTCCGCTCTTCCTGCCTGGTCGCTTATTTCTAGGCTTGTAGCCGCCAGCTCTTGTGAATGCGCAGCAATTTGCTCAATTCCACCTTGTAGTTCTTTCGCTACTTTATTAATATGCTCCATATAACCGCTTAATTTCTTTTCGCGATGATGTGAAAAGGCCACTAAAAAGGAGCCAATCACTTTTCTATCTTCATCAAAAATTGGGTAACCTTTTACAGCAACTTCATAGCCGTATAAAGACTCTGGTAAATGACCGTCATATTCTTGTCCTCTTAATGTCGTCGCCACGTTTTGGTCTTCTGGGTTCAATGCGTCCCCTACTTTAATGCCAAAATCTATTGTGTTAGACGGGTAATAACAAAGCACCTTCTCTGTATCAGTGATGCCGAAAAGGATACTTTCATCTAGAACTTTTCTAAGTAATTGAGCCATTTCAACATAATAGTCAAGCCTATTCAAGGTTATTCCTTCTTTCCTAGAAGCTTTTAGTTTTTTTATCGGCTTATTTTAGAAAAGCTGTAGAACTTTAGGTAAAAAGAATAAGATGCCATAACGGCATCTTATTTCATCACTTCTTTATTTCCCATATAAGGACGCAGCACTTCAGGAATGATCACTGTACCGTCCTCTTGTTGGTAGTTTTCTAAAATGGCTGCCACAGTTCTTCCTACCGCTAAACCAGATCCATTTAATGTGTGAACATGCTCCGGCTTTGCTTTAGGCTCCGGGCGGAAACGAATGTTTGCTCGTCTTGCCTGAAACGCTTCGAAGTTACTGCAAGAAGAAATTTCACGATACGTATTTTGGCTCGGAATCCATACTTCGATATCGTATTTCTTCGCAGCTGTGAAACCTAAATCTCCCGTACACATGCTCATGACACGATATGGCAGGTTTAATAGCTGAAGAACTTTTTCTGCTTGATTCGTTAGTTTCTCTAATTCTTCATAAGAATCTTCTGGTCTAACAAATTTCACGAGCTCTACCTTGTTGAATTGATGCTGACGGATGAGCCCGCGTGTATCTCTGCCGGCAGATCCAGCTTCTGATCTAAAGCAAGCACTGAATGCTGCATAATTGATTGGCAGCTGCTCTCCCTCAAGAATTTCGTCACGGTGCATGTTGGTGATTGGCACTTCAGCCGTTGGAATGAGGAAATAATCTTCTTCTCGAATTTTAAAAGCATCCTCTTCAAACTTTGGAAGCTGGCCAGTTCCTGTCATGCTTGCTCTGTTGACCATGTAAGGCGGAAGCACTTCAGTAAAACCAAACTCATCCACATGTAAATCGAGCATGAAGTTATAAAGTGCGCGCTCTAAGCGTGCGCCAAGCCCTTTATAAAAAACGAAACGGCTTCCTGTCACTTTTCCTGCACGTTCAAAATCTAGAATATCTAACACATCCGCTACGTCCCAATGCGGTTTTGGCTCAAATGAGAATGCTGGCTGTTCACCCCATTTTCTCACTTCAATGTTGTCATCTTCTGTTTCACCAACTGGTACAGAGTCATGAGGGATATTCGGAATTGAGAACAGAATGTGTTGCAGGCTTTCTTCTACTGTTCTTAACTCATCATCCAGCTTCTTAATCTCATCTCCGACCTCACGCATTTCTTGAATAATGTGATCGGCGTCTTTCTTTTCTCTTTTTAGAACGGCCACTTGCTGCGATACTTCATTTCTTCGGCTCTTTAATTCTTCTGTTTTACCGATTAATTCTCTTCTTTTTTGATCTAGTTCACCAAACTTATCAAAATCAGCTAAATCTTCGCCTCGGTGTGCTAACTTTTCTTTGATTTGATCAAAGTCCGTGCGCAGTTGTTTAATATCCAGCATGTGTTACACTCCTTTTTTTATCGAAAAATAAAAAGAGCCCTCATCCCATGAAAGGGACGAGAGCTCTCGCGTTGCCACCCTGATTGAAAACATGCAAAATCATGCTTTCCTCTTTCCTCTGTAACGGTATCACCGTAAATGCTTACTTCTCGTGTTTCAGCATTTCGCTCAAGGATGGATTCAGAATGCATCTTTCACCGATTCTCACCAACCATCGGCTCTCTGAGAAAGAGGGGCTTCTTACTATTTCCCGTCAACGCTTTTTCGATCTTTGATTGTGATTTTAATGTACTATAAGTTTTATCTCTTTTCAACCGTTTTATACAGCGAGCTTCGTTTTGTAGGACTTCACCATCTCAACAAACAGCTGCGTTAACCGGTGGTCGTCTGTCAACTCTGGATGAAAAGAACAACCTAAGATATTGTTTTCTTTCGCCATCACAATCCTGCCATCATATTCAGCTAAGACCTCTACGCTATCATCTGAGCTGACGATATGAGGCGCACGGATGAACACCCCTGTAAACGGCGCATCCAGTCCTTTCACTTCTACACCTGCTTCAAAGCTGTCTACCTGTCTGCCAAATGAATTACGTGCAACAGATACATTTAACAGTCCAAGATGAGCATCTTCTCGATCTTCTATATGCTTTGCCAGCATAATCAAACCGGCACATGTCCCGAAAATTGGTTTCCCTTGAGCAGCGAACGCTTTGATCGGGTCAATAAATCGGTACGTATCCATAAGTCTTCTCATCGTCGTACTTTCTCCACCAGGGATAATCAGACCGTCAACGGCTTCTAGCTCTTCTACTCGTTTGATGATCTTTCCTTCTGCGCCGCAAGTTTCAATTGATTGAATATGCTCTCTCACCGCACCTTGAAGCCCTAGTACACCAATTGTTAGCATGTTCGTTTGCGCTCCCTTAATTACCAGCCACGCTCTTGCATACGCTCTTCTGGCAGTAGATTTGAAATTTCAATTCCTTTCATGGCTGTTCCCAATTCTTTAGAAAGTTCTGCAATGAGACGGTAATCGGTGAAATGAGTCGTTGCTTCTACAATGGCTTTTGCAAATTTAGCAGGATGTTCTGATTTAAAAATACCAGATCCGACAAATACGCCGTCTGCTCCAAGCTGCATCATTAACGCAGCATCTGCTGGTGTCGCAACGCCTCCAGCTGCAAAGTTAACAACAGGCAGCTTGCCTTCTTTTTTGATCTGAAGCAATAATTCATAAGGTGCTCCTAGATTCTTTGCTTCTGTCATCAGTTCATCTTCACTCATCGCCGCTACTTTTCGAATCTGAGCATTGACCTTTCTCATATGGCGGACTGCTTCTACAATGTTGCCTGTCCCAGGTTCTCCTTTCGTCCGCAGCATGGATGCACCTTCTGCAATACGGCGGGTTGCCTCACCTAGGTCACGACATCCACATACAAAAGGTACGGTGTATTCATTTTTATTTAAATGGAATTCCTCATCAGCGGGCGTTAGCACTTCACTCTCATCGATATAATCAACACCAAGCGCTTCAAGAACACGAGCCTCCACGATGTGGCCGATACGTGCTTTTGCCATGACTGGAATCGTTACCGCATTTTGAACTTCTTCCACGATTCTTGGGTCTGCCATTCGGGCAACACCGCCTGCCGCACGGATATCAGCTGGTACTCGTTCTAGTGCCATGACTGCCACCGCACCTGCTTCTTCTGCGATTTTTGCCTGCTCAGCATTGACGACATCCATAATGACGCCACCCTTTTGCATTTCTGCCATTCCACGTTTTACTCGTTCAGTTCCCTTATTGCTCACAATTGTTTCCTCCCATTTGTCTATTCGATTGATTCAACATCTCTATCATACAAGCGAGACAGTATAACAATAAAGAGAATAGTATAACAATTCAACCAGCTGATAAAAAAGGATAAACCCTTATATATAAAGGAATGTCGGCTAAAAAGTTGCCCTTTTCTCTTTTAAGCGTGATTTATATGCTATAATATAACTATAACAATTTAAAACAGTGTATAACAATTTTGCATACATTGGAGGATTCTCATGCATATTGATATCCATCGACATTCAGATACATCTCTTTCAAATCAGATTTACTTTTCAATCGTTGATCACATTCAATCGGGTCTGCTTCAGCAGGGGGAGAAGCTGCCGACTGTACGTGATTTAGCTAAGCAGCTCAATGTGAGTCTTGTCACAGCAGCAAAGGCATACACACGGCTTAAGGATGACGGATATTTAACAACTGTGCAAGGTAAAGGAACTTTTGTGGATGAGCAGCATGAGCAAACTGACATCCCGGTTCAATCATCTACCTCTTTCGATTGGCAGTTGTCCATTCCAGATTACTTACCGAGGTCTCAATTCGCTCAGTATCATTATGTAGAAGAAGCCATTAACCTTTCTTCTTCTATGATCGATCCAGGACTTTTACCTAACCGGTATTTAGAAAAAGAAATGCAGCATGTACTAGCCAGGCATCCTCAAATTATGTCGAAGTACGGAGAAATACAAGGTGATCTTCAGCTTCGTCAGGTCATTCAGTCTTTTTTAGAAAAATTAGATGTGCCTTCTACTCCTGAAAATATCCTAGTGACAAGTGGTTCTCAGCAAGGGCTTGATCTGGTGTCACGTACGTTTATCGGGCCGGATGATGTGGTCGTCATGGAGGCACCCACCTATCCAGGCGCGATTGATGTCTTTATGGGCAGAGGGGCAAGAATCATTACGGTTCCAGTCGATCATGAAGGGATGAACATGAAGCAGCTTCAAAGCATTTGCGATAAATATAAACCAAAGCTCATCTATACGATCCCTACTTTTCACAGTCCGACAGGCGCCAGTATGTCGATGAAGCGCAGAAAACAGCTTCTCTCACTGGCACAAAGCATTGATTGTCTCATTGTAGAAGATGATCCTTATCGTGAGCTTTATTTTGAAAAGAAGCCGCCAGCACCAATCAAAAGTTTGGATCACGATGGACACGTCATTTATTTACGAGGATTAAGTAAAACACTGGCTCCAGGTTGCAGAATTGGGATTATTACAGCGTCAGGCTCTATATTTAACCGTTTATTAGCGGCTAAGGCCAATAATGATTTAGGCAGCCCTCTTCTCACACAAAAGGCCATATTACCGTTTCTGACATCGAAGAAAATGATTGATCATACGAAAAAGTTAAGAACTGCCTTGAAAGTAAGACGCGATTTAATGATGGATGTTTTGACAAAGCATGCACCGAAGGACGTCACGTGGCAAATACCACAGGGCGGGCTCAATTTATGGCTCAGCTTTCCTTCCTGGGTCGATACACGTGCACTCTTACATGAGGCGCGTAAGCAGCAAATCACCTTTCTGCCAGGCTCTGTCTGCTATCCTGGGGAGCCAAAGCAGAATTATATCCGCCTCAGTTTTTCTTATGTGAATGAAAAGGCACTGACCGAAGGCATGGAAAAGTTATGTGGTATTTTTCAGCAGGCTTTGTCCACACCTCAAAATCATAAACAATCACTTTTCTTTTAACGATAAAAAAACTGCTCTCTATGCATGAGAGCAGTTTTTTATTAGAACCAACCTTTTACTGTATCAACGATTCCGCCCCAAATGCCAGCGAAGAATCCACCTACACCGCGCATTGCAAGGATGAACCAGTTTGCTTTTTCATCGCCTGTTTTCGTCACAAGCTCAACACCTGATTGGTCTTTATTCAAATAGCCGTAGTCCTTCTCATCACCAGAATAAGAAGTCGTCAGCATGCCAACCTTCGTTCCTTTTTTAATAGGAGCTTCTAGGTTCTTTTTCTTGATATTTACTTTTGCTTTATAGCTCTTCTCATCGCCATTTTTTACTGGCACAGAGAAAGCTTCTTTTGTTACGACAGGTACTTCTTTATCTTTCCCTTTATCGACTTCGATGTTTTCATGTCCCTTGATCTGTTGACCTTTTTTGTACATTTCTTTCATCGTAAAGTTTTTAAAAGCATAGTCAAACAGTTTTTTCGCCACGTCGAAACGTGCTGTATGAATATTTCCTTTTGCATTTAGGATGACTGCGATCACACGCATGTCACCACGTTTTGCTGTACCAGTGAAGCTAGAACCAGCTGAGTCAGTAGAGCCCGTTTTTAGACCGTCTACTCCTTCATATTCTTTCACAAGCCCTTTAAGCATGAAGTTCCAGTTTGGCATGTCCATTTCATCGTCTGTGCCTTCTCTGAACTTTGTTTTCGCGATACTTGCTGTTTCAAGAATTTCTGGATGGTCTTTGATGAGATGCTGTGCAAGCAATGCCATATCCTTCGCAGATACTTCACTTTCTTCATCAGGACCCGTACCCTTTGGCTGTTTGCCATGTAAGTCTTTATTTTCTAGTCCAGTTGCATTGACGAATTTGTAGTTTGTTAAACCTAGTTCTTTCGCTTTTGCGTTCATTTTTTCAACGAACTTCGATTCTGATCCAGCGATCACCTCTGCTAGGCCAATCGCTGCTGCATTTGCTGAATAAATAGCCGTTGCTTGATAAAGTTCTTTGACTGTATACGAGCCATCTTTTCTCAAAGGAACGTTGGATAAACTGCGGTCCTGAGAAATTTCGTATACATAATCATCTGGCGTATACGTTTGATCCCATTTCACTTTGCCTTCAGAAATAGCCTCTAGCAATAGATACTCTGTCATCATCTTTGCCATACTTGCAATAGGCAGTCTTTGTTCTGCGTTTTTACTATAAAGAATTTTACCTGTAGAAGCTTCAATAAGGATGGCTGCTTTCGCATTTACATTAAATGGATCTTCAGCCGCTTTTGCTTTGGACATTGGTGTAAAAGCTGTAACAATCAATGCCAGTGCAAGGATAGAGACCATAAGCTGTTTCAACATCTTGCTGTTCAATCGTCATACCTCCGTATTCATCTTTTTTCGACGTTTTTCATATATATTTAATCCACAAGGGCTTATTTCAACACAACAGTATAAATTTTATCACAATAAAGACAAAAAAAATAGACAGAGTCATAGACCCTGTCAAATGTAATTTGATTGTCACAATTTATCAAGAAATTGTGTAGTTTGGTGATTCTTTTGTAATTTGTACATCATGTGGGTGACTCTCACGAAGACCTGCACCAGTCATGCGAATGAACTGAGCTTCTTCTCTAAGTGTGCGTAAGTCTTGTGTTCCACAATAGCCCATACCAGAACGAATGCCGCCAACTAGTTGGTACACTGTATCAACGACAGGTCCTTTGTATGGTGTACGGCCTTCGATACCTTCTGGAACGAATTTTTTATTATCTTCTTGGAAGTAACGGTCTTTACTTCCTTTTTCCATTGCAGCAACAGAACCCATACCGCGATAAACTTTGAAGCGTCTACCTTGGAAAATTTCTGTTTCTCCTGGGCTTTCAGATGTACCAGCTAGAAGGCTTCCGAGCATAACGGCATGTCCACCAGATGCTAGTGCTTTCACGATATCACCTGAATATTTAATTCCACCATCTGCAATAATAGATTTACCATGTTTTCTTGCTTCTGTTGCACAGTCATAAATCGCTGTGATTTGTGGTACACCAACACCTGCAACAACACGTGTTGTACAAATTGATCCTGGTCCGATACCGACTTTCACAATATCTGCTCCTGCTTCAAACAATGCTTTCGTTGCTTCAGCTGTTGCAACATTACCAGCAATGATGTTAAGAGAAGGATACGTTTCACGGATTTTTGATACAGTATTTAGAACACCTTGAGAATGCCCGTGTGCTGTATCAATGACAACGACATCAACATTGGCTTCTACTAATTTTTTCACACGAGTCATTGTATCGCCAGTGACACCAACAGCGGCACCAACAATTAAACGGCCATGTGCATCTTTAGAGGAGTTAGGGAATTCAATCACTTTTTCGATATCTTTAATTGTGATGAGACCTTTTAACGTTCCTTCGTCATCTAAAAGAGGTAATTTTTCAATTTTGTATTGCTGTAGGATTTTTTCAGCTTCTTCTAATGTTGTTCCAACAGAAGCTGTAACAAGTTCCTCTTTTGTCATCACATCGCTAATCTTCATTGAATAATCCGAAATAAAGCGAAGGTCACGGTTCGTAATAATACCAACAAGCTTTTGATCTTGTTCGTTGTTTACAATCGGCACACCAGAAATACGATATTTACCCATTAAATGCTCTGCATCGAATACTTGATGCTCTGGTGTTAAAAAGAATGGATTTGTAATAACGCCACGCTCTGAGCGTTTTACTTTATCGACTTGTTCTGCTTGCTGTTCAATGGACATGTTCTTATGAATGATACCAAGACCGCCTTGACGTGCCATTGCAATCGCCATTTGTGATTCTGTCACAGTGTCCATTCCTGCACTAATAATTGGAATGTTTAGCTTTAATGTGCTTGTTAACTCAACTGATAAATCGACATCACGCGGAAGTACCTCAGACTTTGCTGGAACAAGCAAAACATCGTCAAACGTCAAACCTTCTTTTGAAAATTTACTTTCCCACATTAGTAAATCCCCCTCTTTTCGGCAAAATATTATATGTAGATTATCAACTAGGAAACAGCATGTCAAGGAAGCAACAAACAGTTGCAATTTTTAGAAAATATAGAGAGAGTTGAGGAAGAAGATGAAAAGTTCAGGATGGAAGGATTTAAAACGTTTTTACTCACTCGAAACTTCCCAGAAGTTTCTATTTCAACAATATGAGAAACGGAACATTCAGGATGCGAACGGGCAAGCCTATAAAAACTGTGAGCGATTTATTTATTTTTTAAAACACGGTCATACATTTTATGAACAGGCCGCCATAGCTCCACTAGAACTTAAGCCAATTTTATTATTTTATGGAATGGCGCAGTTGCTAAAGGCATGTTTGCTTACTGTTGATCCTCATTATCCTTCTCAAACCTCTGTCTTAGCTCATGGCGTAACGTCAAGAAAAAGAAAGAAACAGCATTACCGTTTTAGTGAAGATGAAGTGAAAATCCAACGAAATGGACTATGCATGCATGTGTTAAAGCACCTATTTCATTTGAACGGTCTTGAAGATGAACGATTTACGATGATCAATCTTCTTTCGAAAATACCTGAAATGAGCCATGTTCTTGAGTTTCAAAAGCTGCCCTCGACATTAGTCAAAGTCGAACATGCTAATGGAATGTTGATTCAAGATCATATTCCATTGCTTTATAACATGTCAGCTGAACGATTTATTGAGTACTTTGAGTTCCATACAAGTTGGAAGCTCAAACAGAGAGAAGCCAAAAAGCTGACGTTTAATGTATTTCTTGAAGAAAATCCTGCTTTCGCTACTCATCTTCATTATGATTTAGAATTGGATCAATGGTTTATTCCGTCAACACGAGATGCATTTCTAGGGATCCCTGAGATCATCTGCCATTACTTGTTAATGTATAACCTTAGTATGATTGCCCGCTATGAGACAGAATGGTGGTACGAGCTGCTGTCTCAATACATTAGTGATGATTACGTCATGATTGAACGCTACATGGAGATTGCAGAAGAAAAGTTTCCAGCTTATATCATGATGCTGTTAGAAGAAAAAACAAAAAAGACCAGTTCCGTCTGGAACTGATCCTTAGAAAAGCTTGGCGGCGTCCTACTCTCACAGGGGGAA
>NZ_JAWJBV010000027.1:0-20956 GCF_046536015.1 Bacillus sp. SIMBA_154 | reverse complement strand
TTTTCTCTATTATAAAATGAGGAGATGTAAATTTTAAGGAAAAAAATAAAGCTGTCGAGATTTTCTCGACAGCCTGAATCCCTTTTCTCAAAGGGATTTTTTATTTGGTCTTATCATCTTCTTCTTGAAAAGCTTGGATAGGAGAATGGTCATAACGTGCCCGCAGCTCGCGGATCTGTTTGATCAGGGTGGAACCGATTGTTTTTTCGGCTTCATCATACAAAGGATCAAGGGCTTTCACCCATTTTTGCCTCTCTGCTGGCGTTAATTCGTGGATCGCAATCGGAGATTCCCGTTTAATGTCCTCCAGCTGATCATTATTCATCTGTTCTGCATGTTTCTCGTTCCAAGCCGTTGTTTCTTCCATCGCTTCAAGTAAAATTCTTTTCGTTTCCGGTGTCTGGCGGTCAAAGAAGACTTGATCTGTTAAGACAACATAACCTAAATACCCGTGATTACTGATCGTCATATAGTCTTGTATATGATAAAATTTTTTTGAATAAATATTTGAAATTGTATTTTCTTCACCGTCTACTTTTTTTGTTTCTAACAGCTGAAATGTTGAATTAAACGATTCCTGATAGGGCTTTGCGCCAAGAAGTTTGAATTGTTTTTCAATCATGTCGCTTTGCATAATGCGGAGAGATTGATTTTTTAAATCACCAGGCTGTTTGATTGGTCCTTTATTAGAGGTAATTTGCTTAAAGCCATTTGTCCAGTAGGCCATTCCTTTTAGACCATCTTTTTGCAGCGTGCCGAACAATTTCTGTCCAATCGCACCGTGTAAGCCTTCTTGAACAGCATCATAATTAGGAAAAGCAAAGGGAAGATCAAGTGCCAGCCACTCAGGGGACAGCATGCCGAGCTTCGATGTAGACGGAGCAATAAATTGTACTTGATTCTCTTTGAGTGCATTAATCTCTTCAATATCAGAATAAAGGCTCCCGTTTGAGAAAATTTGAATGCTGATCTTTCCATCGGATTTCTCATGCACGAGCTCAGCAAATTTCTTTGCGGCAAGTCCTTTTGGTGTATTGTCTGCCACGACATGGCTAAATTTGAACACAAGCTGGTCCTTCAGCCCTGTCTGTTCATCATCGAATATAGATGCTGATTTTGGCATCATATGATAAAAACCAAAGTATAAAGCGGTTACAAAACCGATGATAAGCAATAGCGTATAAGCGAGTAAATTCTTCATGCGTCAGATCCCCCTTATGTCAAGCATACTTGACAGAGGAAGAATTCGTAAAGATACAGGTGAAAAAATGATGAGAAATCGATTGAAATTACAACAACTATCTATTAGGTGGAAGCTCACCATTTTGACATATTTCGTTGTCATTTTCGCCCTTTTAATCGGAGGGATTGTCCTTGTCGGGGGAATCCAGCAAACGGAGGAACGCGAGCTGCGAAAAAGACTCATGAACACAGCGAGAACAGTGGCTGAGATGAATGAGGTGAAGCAGGCGTTAGCGGATCAGACAAAGGAACGTTCTCGATTACAGCATGCGATCGAAGAGATTCGGATTATTCAAGACGCTGACTACATTGTTGTCATGGATATGGATCATGTGAGATTAACGCATCCAGTGAAAACAAGAATTGGCCACCGCTCAGAGGGGACAGATGAAGAACCGGCTTTTGCAGAGCATATTTATTTCTCAGAAGCAGAGGGAGAGCTGGGGACAGCCATCAGAGCTTTTTATCCAGTGAAGGATGAAAAGTTTAACCAGACAGGGGTTGTCCTTGTAGGAAGAACGCTGCCAAGTATGGCAGATATATTAGGAGAAATGAAGCGGGATATCCTCATGATCCTGCTGCTGACGCTCAGCTTTGGGCTTGTGGGTTCCTTTTTGCTCGCCCGTCATATTAAACAGCAAATGTTTAAGCTGGAGCCGCATGAGATTGTCAGAATGCTAGAGGAACGCACCGCCACCTTTCACTCCATCAATGAAGGAGTCATCGCCATCGATAATCAGCATATGATTACCATTTTTAATGAGAAGGCGAAGCAAATTTTTGGAGTGACAGGTGATGCAGTAGGCCGGAATATTTGGGAGGTGCTGCCTGACACAAGGCTTCCTGAAATCATTGATCGCGCAGAACCAGTCTACAATGAAGAGATTCATATGAGCGGAAAGCGGATTATGAGCAGCCGGATTCCGATTGTGATGAAAAAGAAGATTATCGGAGCAGTCGCCATTTTTCAGGACCGGACAGAGGCTGCTAAATTAGCAGAGGAACTAACTGGGGTCAAGAACTTCGTTGACGGCCTGCGGGTGCAGAATCATGAGCATATGAATAAGCTTCATACGATTGCGGGATTGATTCAGCTTGGCAAAGCCGATCAGGCGCTCGACCTTGCGTTTCAAACGACAGAAGAACAGGAACATGTGACGGATTTTCTTCACCGCGTCATTCAGCACGATGCCGTCGCAGGTTTATTGATGAGCAAGATTAGAAGGGGCAAGGAGCTTGGCATCAAAGTCGAAGTGGATGAAAATAGCTGTCTGCGCGATTTTCCAGAGCGGCTAGATCAGCATGATATGACGAAGCTGCTTGGCAATCTGATTGAGAACGCCTTTGCCTCGTATGATACTGTAGAAAGAGAAACGAAACTCATTTCGATTAGTATTGATCAAACGGAGGATGTTCTCGCGATTTTGATTGAAGACCATGGCTCCGGGATAGAAGAGGAAATGATTCCTCATATCTTCGATAAAGGCTTCACATACGGCAAAGAAGGCGGAACAGGCTATGGCCTGTATATTGTCAAAACGATGATCGACAAAGGGATGGGGAACGTAGAAGTCACATCAAGCATCGGCATTGGTACCACCTTCTCAATCGAATTCCCAATGACAGTAGAGGAGAGAGACAGATGACTCAGATTAAGGTGCTATTAATTGAAGATGACCCGATGGTGCAAGAAGTGAATAAAGAGTTCATTATGAGTGTTCCTGGCTTTCAAGTAGCGGCTGTAGCAGGGAATGGCGAACAGGGCATCCAGCTGATCAAAGAGATTCGTCCAGACCTCGTGGTACTTGATGTCTATATGCCGAAGAAGGATGGCGTCAAAACGCTGCAAGACATCAGAAAGCTAAAGATACAGGTGGATGTGATTGTGATTTCTGCAGCGAAGGACAAAGAGACAATTGGCGTCATGCTTCAAAATGGTGCGCGGGATTATATTATTAAACCGTTCAAATTTGAACGAATGAAAGAATCGCTTGAAAGCTATAAAGCATTTAAATCGAAAATTCGCACCGCAGCAGAATTTTCTCAGGAGATGCTGGATGATATCATACGAAAGCCTGCCGTTAAGCAGGAAGATACATGGCTCCCTAAGGGGCTGAATGTGCATACGATGAACGAAATTAAAGCCTATATGCGTTTGCAAGAAGGCGCACTATCCGCTGAGGAAGTTGCCAATGCGCTTGGCATTGCCCGTGTCACGGCACGCCGGTATTTAGACTTCCTTGTCAAAGAAGGTGAGCTGAAATTAGATATGCAATATGGCGGGATAGGTCGGCCTGTAAATAAATATATCGTACATTCCGACTAAGAGACCAAAAAGACCAAAATGTACGATATGTTCATAAGCTTCACAGCCTTTGGTGAAATCGCTATCATTTACCTACAGATAACAGTTAAGCGTTTACATCGAAGGGTGAGGGAGTTGATTTTTTATGAAAAGGCTTTTTAAGAACCTGACATTTCAGGTCATTGCAGCTGTCATGATCGGGATCATTGTCGGAATGGTTTGGCCAAACGTCGGGAAAGAAATGAAGCCGCTTGGTGACACATTTATTAATGCGGTCAAAATGGTGATCGCACCAATCATTTTCTTAACCATCGTTCTTGGTATTGCCAAGATGGGGGATATGAAAAAGGTCGGGAAAGTTGGGGGAAAAGCATTTATTTATTTTGAAGTCGTGACAACGCTTGCTCTGGTCATCGGTCTTTTTGTTGTCAATTTCATGAAGCCGGGAGCAGGTCTTGACTATAGTAAGCTTGAAAAAGGGGATGTTTCACAGTATACCCAAAATGGGGGGCAGGGTATCGACTGGATGGAGTTTGTGACACACATTGTGCCTTCTAACATGGTAGATGCCTTTGCGAAGGGAGATATTTTACAGGTCTTATTCTTCTCTATTTTATTCGGTGTTGCGCTTGCTGCACTTGGTGAGAAGGGAAAAGGAATCATCGAATGGCTCGATAAGCTGTCACTTGTCTTCTTCAAAATCATTGGATATATCATGCGTGCCGCGCCACTCGGTGCATTTGGGGCAATGGCCTATACGATCGGACACTTTGGTTTGGCTTCGATTAAACCGCTGGCGAGTCTGATGCTCTCCGTTTATATGACCATGTTCCTGTTCATCTTCGTTGTGCTGAACATCATTTGTAAAATGTATGGGTTCAGCCTGTTCGGTTATCTACGATTTATCAAGGATGAAATTTTAATTGTCCTTGGCACAAGTTCTTCAGAATCAGTGCTGCCAAGAATGATGGATAAAATGGAACGATATGGCTGTTCTAAGTCGGTTGTTGGACTTGTCATTCCAACAGGTTATTCCTTTAACTTAGACGGAACTTCAATATACTTATCGATGGCCGTGGTCTTCTTAGCACAAGTTTTTGGTGTGGACTTATCCATCGGTCAGCAGATCACGATTATCCTTGTTCTGATGCTCACATCAAAGGGAGCAGCTGGGGTAACAGGAAGCGGATTTATCGTGCTGGCATCTACACTTGCTGCACTTCAGGTCATTCCGCTTGAAGGGCTTGCACTGCTGCTTGGTGTTGACCGATTCATGAGTGAAGGAAGAGCCATTACAAACCTGATTGGAAATGGAATTGCAACCATTGTTGTAGCGAAAAGTGAAGGTGAATTTGACGAAGCGAAGAGTAAAACAGCGCTTCAGGAAATGCGAAATATCAAGCAAGCCGTTTAGTATAAAAAACAACCAAAAACCGAAACCTTATGTTCTACATGGGGTTCGGTTTTTTCTTGTGATGAAAAGAAAAAACCGAAAAGCTTGATAAAATTAGAACGAATCGTAAGACCTCAATGACCTTTTGTTATATAATTTACAGAAAGATCCGATATAATGTATATCAGATACGATGAAAAATAGACTTTAGTCCTGGCAGGTGTGGAACGTAATGGCAGCATTTTTAAAATTGTTCGAAAAACCCGGTGTTAAGCGGTTTTCAGTATTTGTAGTATTAGCCACAGTATTGTATCTATTAAGAGGAATGATGAATTTAATTCTCCTGACCTTCATATTCACCTTTTTGATGAATCGGTTAGAAGGGGTCATTAGGGGCTTTTTAAATCACTTCCTAAAAATAGGACAGAAATCGGTCATTACCCTTTTGTATATTCTCCTGGCTGGTGGATTGACGTTTGGCGGATTCGTTTTTGTGCCAATCATCGCCAAACAGGTGGAGCAGTTATTTCATTTAGGAAAGAAAATTGCAGATCATCCACAAGATTTACCCTTCTTTGACGTCATCACCAACGTATTCGGAGATTTCAAAATATCAGCTTACTTTGAGAAAGGGTTTAATTTCCTCTATACATACTTAACAGATTTCAGCACGTTCAGTATCCAGGTCATTATGTCCTTAATATTAAGCATGTTCTTCCTGTTTGAAAAGGAACGCCTCATCCAATTCATGAACAAGTTCAAAACGAGTAAAATCTCCGTGTTCTATCATGAAATTGCTTTCTTTGGACGTAAATTCTCCAGAACGTTTGGAAAGGTACTCGAAGCACAGTTTATCATTGCCACCGTTAACTGTGTCTTAACGACAATTGCGCTTGGGATTATGGGTTTTCCGCAGTTATTTGGATTAGCGGTCATGGTCTTTTTGCTAGGCTTAATTCCTGTAGCGGGTGTGGTCATCTCTCTCATTCCATTGAGCATCATTGCGTATACACTTGGAGGCGGAATGTATGTCCTTTATATTGTGCTGGTCATCGTCATCATCCATGCAATCGAAGCCTATTTCTTAAATCCGAAGCTCATGTCGGCTAAAACAGAACTCCCTATTTTCTTCACATTTATTGTGCTGATTTTCTCTGAGCACTATATTGGCATTTGGGGACTCATTATCGGTATCCCAATCTTTGTGTTTATTTTAGACATTTTGGAGGTCACAAATAAGGAAGAAAGTAATTAAAAAGTTCATATGAACCTGTTTACAATTTTCTAAAAATAAGGTATAAATAGTATGAAAATATCATAATAACCACACGCTTAATCCTTCTAAAGGAATGGGGGACCCATGTTTTTGGGGTGAATTTTTCTTTCATTAGAAAAAAGGACATCTCTTCGTCCTAACCCGTCAGCTAACCTCATCAGCGTGAAGAGAGTAAACGGTGGTATATGTAAGAACACGCAGACCCACGAGAAAACTCTCTCGTGGGTCTTTTTGACGAGGAAGGGGAGATTTTATTGAAGCTGGCTACAAAAATTATCATTGCCCTCATTGTAGGTGCAATCACGGGACTTTTGCTTAACATTTTTGCTCCAAATGTATTCAAAATGTTAGATCCTTATCTGTTCACACCTCTAGGTCAAATCTTCTTGAATCTTATCAAAATGTTAGTTGTGCCAATCGTGTTCTTTTCCATCACACTTGGCGTGGCAGGCCTTGGTGATCCGAAAAAGCTTGGCAGAATTGGCGCAAAAAGCATCTCATACTTTTTACTGACAACAACATTCGCTATTATCATTGCAATGTCTTTAGCGTTATTAATTAAACCTGGTTCCTTTGGTTCTTTCGATACAAAGGGGGCAGAATATACACCTCAAGAAGCACCATCTACGGCTGACACATTATTAAACATCATTCCAACAAATCCAGTTCAATCTCTAGTTGAAGGTAACATGCTGCAAATCATTGTGTTCTGTGTTTTCTTAGGTCTAGGCATTGCAGTACTAGGTAAAAAAACAGAAGGGTTACTCAAAATATTAGAACAAGGCAATGAACTCATGATGTACCTTGTGGGAGTAGTCATGAAATTTGTTCCATACGGAACATTTGGCTTAATTGTAACGGCGATTGGGAGCCAAGGTCTTGATGCAATTAAAGCCATGGGGCTGTACTTTTCAGTGGTTCTAGTAGCGCTATTTGTTCATTTCTTTCTCACCTATGGTTCAACTTTGGCTTTATTTGCAAAACGAAATCCTTTTACATTCTTTAAAGATTTTTCACCTGCGATGGTCGTGGCGTTTAGTACGTCAAGCAGTAGTGCAGTTCTTCCTGTTTCAATGGAAACTGCTCAAAAAAAGCTGAAAGTACCAGAGCCAATATCTAGCTTTGTGCAGCCATTAGGCGCGACAATCAATATGGATGGGACGGCGATTATGCAAGGGGTCGCAACCATCTTTATTGCTCAAGTGTTTGGGATTGAATTGACACTCATGCAAATGATCACAGTTATATTAACCGCCGTATTAGCCAGTATCGGGACAGCCGGCGTACCGGGGGTTGGCTTAATTATGCTGGCCATGGTTCTGAATTCTGTGGGGCTTCCTGTTGAAGGCATTGCGCTCATCCTTGGTATTGACCGCTTATTAGATATGGCGAGAACCGTTGTTAATATTACAGGTGACGCAGCATGTGCGGTGATTGTGACAGAAACTGAGAAAAAACATGAGAAGGACGCATCATCACCTAATTTATCAATGTAATGTTCAAAAGGGCTGACTTGGATCAGCCCTTATTTTCGTGGAACGGCTTGTTTTGCGTGATATACTTTTAACAGAATGAGCGGCCTTACTTGCCGCCATAGGCTTTACATCAGAAGGAGGAACCACTTTGCAGTCTGCTGTTCTAAAAGTAGAGAAAGTCGATAAACAAATTGGCCGACATATGATTTTGCAAGATATTTCTATGGAGATTGGGCAAGGAGAGATTGTCGGTTTACTTGGACCAAATGGGTCTGGAAAAACGACCTTGATTCGGCTGATCGTGGGCTTGATGAGAAAAAACAATGGCCGAATCATGATTAATGGATATTCTCAGGATAATGAATTTCTAAAGGCGATGTCATCTGTTGGTGCCATCATAGAAAATCCTGAGTTCTATCCGTATTTAACAGGCTTTGAAAACCTTGAATTGTATGGGGCGATGCACGATGGAGTTTCCGAGGGCCGCATTCATGAAGTGGTGAAAAGAGTTCGTCTGGAGCACGCCATTCATCAGAAGGTCAAGACGTATTCATTGGGGATGAAACAAAGGCTTGGGATTGCACAAGCCATTTTGCATCAGCCCAATCTGCTCATTTTAGACGAACCGACAAATGGGCTTGATCCCGCAGGAATGAAGGAATTCCGCGAGCACTTGCAAACGCTCGTACAAGAAGAAGGAACCTCCGTGTTATTTGCCACGCATTTATTGCATGAGGTAGAAGAGCTATGTGACCGCATGATCATCATTCAAAAAGGACGGATCAGAGCGAGTGCGAATCTCCGGGACATGGAGGGCAAAGAGCAGGTGCTGATGAATATTCAGCCAGTAGAAAAGGCCGCTTCATGGCTCGACACAAATGGATATACATATGAACGAAATGGAGAGCAGGTGCTGCTTCAACTGAACAAAGATCGTGTGTCAGAGCTTAACAAGCAGCTCGTGTTGGCAGGGTTTGATGTACTAGAAATGACGCCTCAAAAACAATCCATTGAAGAGGCCTTTATGAAATGGACGGAAGGCGGGACAGCAGATGCTTCAACTGATCAAGAATGAGCATAAAAAAATTATGAGGCAAAAGATCACATTCATTGCACTTGGATTGATCGTTGTCTTTCAAATGACGATGGCTTTAGCGTTGAAACGAGTCATATCCAGCCTTGGTGGACAAGACACGGTCGCGAACTATTTTGCTTATTCCACAAACGTCGTGTTTATTTTACAAGTGCTCGCTGTTGTCATTGGCGCGACACTGATCTCCACAGAGTTTCAAAAAAGGACGATCAAGTTCTTATTCATCCGGCCAAAGACAAGGCTGCATATTTTTCTGTCAAAATATATGACACTTGTTCTCTCGGTCATTTACCTGTTTGTTTTTTATTACGTATTAGCTTTTCTATTTGGCCTTATTTTCTTTGGTACTGAATTTGATGAGAGTACGGGAAGATTATTTCAGCATACGCTTGCAGTCATCGGTTCACAGTGGGTGGAAGTGATCATGATGGCAAGCTTCGCTTTTATGTGTTCCAGTTTGTTTAGGAACAGCCTGATTGCGCTTGTCACTTCATTCTTTGTTTTATATGCGGCAAAATCACTTGTGCCTATCATGTCTCTTTTTGAAAATCAGTGGGGGAAAATCCTGCTTTTCGCCAATACGGACTTTACTCAATACAGCTTTCAAGGACCGCCACCCTTTGATGGAATGAGTCTTTTGTTTTCTCTATTCATTGTAGGGGCGCATTTTGTTTTCTTTGTTGGAACGGCTTGGTTCCTTTTTTGGAAGCGTGACGTAAATGTGTAAAAATTGTGTCAAATAACAAGAAAAATTCGTGACATCTTTGTGAAAACGAGTCTGTATTTCACGATAACCGGCTGATTTTGTCTTATAATAGGGAGGAGTCATGGAGGTGGCACTATCGTGAAAAATTTCATTACGGCTTTACCAATTTTGTTGCTGCTGTCGTTTTCGTTTGTGTCTTTTGCCTTCCAGTTTGATCATCTTGTTTATTTCAGACTAGCGCTAGGGATCTTTTCATTAGCCGGTCTTTTCTTTCTGTATACACTTAAAAGAAACATGAAATGGTTCATGGTTTATTTATATGCGAGCTGGATCATTCTTGCTGCCGTTACGACATTTGAGGAACCTGTATTTTCTCAATTCTTTTTCGGTGGTTTAACGATGACTATGGGCTATCTCACGTATATGCTCATTTACTTAGGAATGAAGCAGGACCGTGTAGCGAAATCACATTAAAAACAAAAGCCGATAAAATCTGTTATTCGATTTTATCGGCTTTTTTTATTTCTGTTGAGGTAAATAAAAGAGCAGCCAGCTTTTGACTGCTCATCTTGTATTTATGATTCACGTCCAGCAGCTGCAAGCTGCTTCTGATGCTTTTTGTCGATGGTTTCGTATATACTTTCCATCATTTTAGGATCGCGCATGATCGCCTTCTTGTTCTCTTCAATCAATTGCTGGTATGTTTTGATCTTCTTCTTAGACATGTGACTCATCGCTCCTTTATAAAAATGGACATTTATAAGATTTCACATAGATGAAATTGATAATCATTTTCAATTAGCTAACAACTTCATTATACAAAGTCAAATGTCAGAAGTAAAGATTCAATTCAGAAAATTCACGTAACCGACATATTCCCATCCATATCGACTTTGAATTCTTTCCCAGGAAATAATTCGCTGTCAATTCTTGTCGTGACATCATAAAAACATCTTTTTCTTCATTGAAACGTTTTGGACATACATCTCGTCTTATGTAGAGATTTGATATAAGAGGATATAGAAGAAATGAAAAAGACACCAGCAAGAGTTTGCTGATGTCCTTCATTATCATCAGTTATGAAACGTGTTTTTGAAGAAACTCTGTCACTTCTTCAGGTGATTTTGCGTTTGCACTGTGTAAATGACCTGTTTTTTCACCATTTTTGAAAATTAACAGGCTTGGAATTCCCATGACCTGATACGTTTCCGCAAATTCAGGGAAGTCATCTTTGTTTATTTCAAACCTTCATGGTGAGCATAAGCCTCTAAAATGTCTGGAATGAACATGTCCATTCTTGTGCAATCAGGACACCATCTCGCAAAGAATTTAACGATGACTTCTTTGTCTGATTGAATGATTTCATTGAATTGTTCAGTACTTGTGATTTTTTTCAATTTGTCACAACTCCTTTTCAATGTCATTTTAATATAAAATAAAGGCGAATGACATACAAATGCTCGGGGGGCGCATACAACCTTTACAAATCATTTCAATTCCGTAACAACAAAAATTAATTAGAGCATTTTCGCTTGAAAGTGATAAGATAGTAAAGATGAATTTTAGTGGGGGGAGTATCCATTGAAAATAAGTTTAGGATTGGTTTACGGCGGAAAGTCAGCCGAACATAATGTATCACTGCAAACAGCCCTTGCAGTAACAAAAGCACTTAACACTGAAAAGTTCGATATACATCCAATTTATATTACAGAAGAGGGCGAATGGCTAAGAGGAGAAAAACTCACTGAACCAGTATCAAACGTTAAAATGCTTCAATTTGAACAAAACGCAAAGACGTTTTTACCAACTTCTTTAAATGAGAGCATGTTTCCACAGCCTGCATCACCTGATGAGAAGATTGATGTCGTCTTTCCATTGCTGCACGGACCAAATGGTGAAGATGGAACGATGCAAGGTTTACTTGAACTACTAAATATCCCGTATGTCGGTAACGGCGTTCTCGCTTCTGCTGCGGGTATGGATAAAGTCATGATGAAAGATGTTTTTGCGCAAGCAGGACTTGAACAAGCAAAGCACCTTTCCTTCAATAAAAAAGACTATGAGAAAACAACATCAGACAGCTTAGAACAGGTGGAGCAAGTACTAGGCTATCCTTGCTTTGTGAAACCTGCCAACATGGGATCAAGTGTTGGAATTAGTAAATGCCGCAGCAAAGAAGAGCTTCAAGCAGCATTTGATTTGGCTTTCCAATATGATCGTCGTGTTGTCGTGGAAGAAGGCGTCATTGGAAGAGAAATTGAAATTGGTGTATTAGGAAATGACGAGCCGAAATGCTCTGTTGTTGGTGAAATTGCACCTAAAACAGATTTTTATGACTACAAAGCAAAATATGAAGATGGCGATACAGACTTGATCATTCCTGCTAGTGTTTCAGAGGAGGAATACAAGACGATTCACGATATGGCGATTAAAGCATTTAAAGCCATTGATGGATCTGGTCTCGTACGTGCAGACTTCTTCCTAACAGAGGATGGCAAAGTGCTGATCAATGAAGTGAATACAATGCCTGGATTCACACCATTCAGTATGTTCCCGCTGCTTTGGAAACATACTGGCGTAGAGTATCCTGAGTTGATTGAAAAGCTGGTGTCACTTGCAATTGAACGTCATCAAGAAAAACAAACCATTAAAACAACTTTTTAATGTGAGCAACAAGCAGACACTATCCTACAGGTAGTGTCTCTTTTCCTTCAAACATGAAATGAGAAAGAGAGGCGAAAATCATGATCAAACGTACAGTGAAACAAATTGCCCAAATGGCTGGTGGAGCATTATCTAATCAAGCTTTTGGCGAAGAGCAAATTCACGGAGTGACAACAGATACACGAAAAGTATCAAAAGGCGCACTGTTTATCCCGCTTATTGGAGAACATTTTAACGGTCACACATTTGCTTCAAAAGCATTGGAGCTTGGAGCTACCGCTATTCTTTGGAATCAAAAAGAGGCCAATCCACCAGAAGGCGTCCCAGTCATTCTTGTAGAAGATACACTGGCTGCACTGCAACAGCTGGCAAAATCATACTTAAAAGAAGAAAATCCTCGTGTTGTCGGTATTACAGGAAGTAATGGAAAAACAACAACGAAAGACATGATTCATTCAGTATTACAAACGGCGTATCAAGTCCATAAAACAGATGGCAATTTTAATAATCATATCGGTCTTCCGCTCACCATTCTCGAGATGCCAGAAGGAACAGAGATCGCTGTCTTGGAGATGGGCATGAGCGCAAAAGGTGAGATTGAGTTTTTGTCAAGCCTCGCTGAGCCTGATGCAGCAGTCATCACCAATGTCGGAGAATCTCATATGCAAGATCTAGGATCAAGAGAAGCAATTGCCGACGCAAAATGTGAGATCACAAAAGGGTTAAAAGAGAATGGCGTCTTTTATTATTTAGGAGATGAGCCCTTGCTTCGTGAAAGAGCGAATGCACTGACTCACAACGTGAAAACCTTTGGAGAAGCAGAGGACTGTGATATCAGGGTCAATCACATCAATCAGCTTGCAGAAGGAACTGAATTTCAAGTCGAAGGGTACGCTCAGGCGTTTCTCATTCCTGTATTAGGGAAACATAATGTGAAGAATGCCCTTGCTGCTATTGCCATTGGCCAGCATTTTGGGCTGAATGAAAGACAAATAGCCCAAGGGTTGATGCAAACAAAATTGACAGGGATGCGTCTTGAGCTGTTTACAACAGATAAAGGAATCACGGTCATAAACGATGCGTATAATGCGAGTCCTACTTCCATGAAAGCGGCGATTGATCTTGTAGGGGATATGGACGGTTTCGCCAATCGCATTCTAGTGCTTGGTGATATGCTTGAAATGGGAAGTGAAGAAGAAACGTATCATTACGAACTAGGCCGATACATCAAGCCTGAGTTTATCGATCATGTCATGACGTATGGACGTCTAGGTGCACTCATTGCCGAAGGAGCGAAGAAAGCATTTGGAGACGCGCGCGTGTTCTCATATATGGACAAAGAGGAACTGAAGAAAAAACTAGCTGAAGTGGCAGGACCTGACGATGTTGTTCTTGTCAAAGCCTCACGCGGCATGAGGTTGGAAGAAGTCATTACTGCACTATAAAAGTTAGCGGCAAAGAAGGTGACTGAATGATTGGATGTCTATGTATACACGGTTTTACGGGAGCCCCTTATGAGGTAGAACCGCTGGCGCAGTATTTAAAGCAGACGACAGATTGGACCGTGCAGTCTATCACGCTTCCGGGACATGGGGAGGAACTTCGATTAAAAGGCATTCTTTATCAAGAATGGATTGCGACAGCTGAACTAGAACTTTTATCCCTCTACCGAACATGTGACACCATTTATTTGGTCGGCTTTTCAATGGGCGGGATGATTGCCTCTTACTTAGCTGCGAAGTATCCGGTTGCCCGCCTTGTCCTTTTAAGTGCCGCGGCAAAATATGTGAACCCAAAACAGATGATCCAAGACACAAGACAGATGGTGAAGGAATCTTTGTCTGGGTTGATTGATACGAACCCCTTGTATGATCGGTATCGTCATAAGCTAACGAGCACGCCGCTATCAGCTGCTGTAGAATTTATGAAGCTGGTAAAACAAACGAAGAGCTCCCTTGAGAAACTTCATCTGCCCGTCTTAATTGTTCAAGGGGAAAGCGATGGGATTGTTCCCGCTTCTAGTGCAGAATTTATTTATCATAAAATCCCGTCTCATCAGAAAGAAATGTATTATTTACCTGACTGTAAACACCATGTTTGTCACGAGCCATGTGCACAGCAATTGTTTGAGAAAGTAGAACAATTTCTAAAAAAAGCAATTTAATATATAGAAAAGCGAAAATGTGGCTAAACTAATATAAATTGAATCCCACTTGTTAAAATCTGCAACATTTTTGTCGAATCAGTGACAGGCCTATGTTACAATAGGAAAGAAAAGGTGGTCGATTCGGTTGTTTCAATATGACAGAAAAACCTTTATCCCGCAGTCTAATTCGAGTAATGGGGAAGTATCAGAAAGAACCATATTTCAATATCGTCAGGACGGGAATATTTTAACGGGCATATATTAAGGCGGCAGTATTGTATCTGGCGGACTTGTAGGAACAGTGAAAGAGGATGGAACACTTCATTTTAGATACCACCATGTGAGCAAGGATGGCAGCATGAGAAGCGGGACCTGCGATTCTACACCTAAGCAGCTGGATAACGGAAAAATTCAACTGTTAGAAAAGTGGAGATGGATGGACGGAGATCAAAGTGAAGGTGAATCTGTCATTGTGGAGTAGTAGATATATCCATTTCTGTCTTGTTGAAAAACAAATAGTGTAATGGTAAGATATAATGTAGGGTAATTCGGGCTTTGTATATAATGGACCTGTCCTTTCAGAAAAGGGCAGTTTTTAATGATCATTCACGAGATTACTGAAACAGCAATTAGAAGGAGTTTGAATAATTTGACTATAACGTTTCAAGATTTTCAATTAAGCGAAAGTCTCATGAAAGCTATTAACCGCATGGGATTTGAAGAAGCAACACCGATTCAAGCAGAAACGATTCCTCTCGGTCTTCAGAATAAAGATGTCATCGGACAAGCACAAACAGGAACAGGAAAAACAGCAGCATTTGGTATTCCTCTGGTTGAAAAAATCGACCCAGCGTCTCCTAATATCCAAGCGATTATCATTGCGCCAACAAGAGAATTAGCTATTCAAGTATCTGAAGAGCTATACAAAATCGGCCAAGACAAGCGTGCACGCGTTCTTCCGATTTACGGTGGACAAGATATCAGCCGCCAAATCCGTTCGCTCAAGAAGAACCCTCATATCATCGTAGGGACTCCAGGACGTTTACTCGATCACATTAACCGTCGTACAATGCGTCTTCAAAATGTTGAAACAGTTGTGCTTGATGAAGCAGATGAAATGCTAAACATGGGTTTCATTGAAGACATTGAATCGATCCTTTCAAATGTACCAAGTGAACACCAAACACTTTTATTCTCTGCGACAATGCCTGCACCAATTAAGCGCATTGCAGAACGTTTCATGACAAACCCAGAGCATGTGAAAGTAAAAGCAAAAGAAATGACAGTATCTAACATCCAACAGTTCTACTTGGATATTCACGAACGTAAGAAATTTGATACATTGACACGTCTTCTTGACATTCAATCACCTGAGCTTTCAATTGTCTTCGGTCGTACGAAACGCCGTGTTGACGAATTGACAGAAGCGCTTAACCTAAGAGGTTATACAGCTGAAGGAATTCATGGTGACCTGACTCAAGCGAAACGTATGGTTGCGCTTCGCAAATTCAAAGAAGGTTCAATCGATGTGCTTGTGGCAACAGACGTTGCAGCACGTGGACTTGATATCTCTGGCGTGACACACGTGTATAACTTCGACGTGCCACAAGATCCGGAAAGCTATGTACACCGTATTGGACGTACAGGCCGTGCTGGACGTACAGGTATGGCGGTGACGTTTATCACACCACGTGAAAAAGATATGCTTCGTGCGATTGAGCAAACGACAAAACGTAAAATGGATCGTATGAAAGAACCAACTCTAGATGAAGCAATTGAAGGACAACAGCAAGTAACAGTTGACCGTCTACGCACGATCATCAGTGAAAACAACTTAAACTTCTACATGACAGCTGCTGCTGAATTGCTAGAAGATAATGATTCTGTCACAGTGGTTGCGGCTGCCATCAAAATGATGACAAAAGAGCCAGATGCAACGCCTGTTCGTTTGACAGATGAAGCACCAATGATTTCAAAACGCAATCGCAACAACCGCAGCTCTTCTAAACGTAGAGACGGCGGCGGAGGAGGCGGCTATCGTGGGAAAAGCCGTTCATCTTACGGTGATAAAAAGCGTTCATCAAATGATCGCAATCGTTCTTCTAGCGATCGTCGTCAAAAGAAATCTTATAACAACTAACATACAAGAGCGAATCCTTTGCAGGGTTCGCTTTTTTTAACAGGCTGATTGAAACTTTTTAGGCTCTGTTTCGTAATATATTGATAGAAAAGTAAGAGAATGGGGGAAGAATGTGAGAAAACAGCCGCAACGTCAAATTAGCTTAAATGGATTAAAGGTATGGCGTCTTCAAAATGGAATTATCTCATTGATTTTCTTACTCATCATCATTGGGGTATTTATTGCTAGTTATTATTTTCAATGGCCATATTGGATTGGGGCCATCCTCGTCGGATTGTGGATCTTACAGATCATTTTCGGAATTTGGCTCATACCAAAAATCCGTCATCACATCTGGCGCTACGAAGTATTTGAAAATGAAATTGAAATACAGCATGGGCTGATTCGCGTTACACGCGTGATTGTGCCGATGGTGCGTGTCCAGCATGTCGATACATCCCAAGGACCGCTTTTAAGGCGCTATCGCTTGGCATCTGTTCAAATTTCGACTGCTGCCACTGTTCATGATATTCCAGCGTTAGAATTAGAAGAGGCAGATGAGCTTCGTGATTACATATCTCGTTTAGCAAGGGTGACGGAAGATGATGTCTGAACCAAAACGTGTACATCCAATCTCGATGTTCATTGATTTTATATCAGATGCCGTATCCATGATTAAAAACTTCATTATCCCTTTTTTCGTGCTTATTTTTGTGAACTCGAATTCAAGTATTCGCTTTTATGCGTTTATCATTCTTGGTGTGCTTCTTTTATGGAAAGCTGTTTCAACCGTTTTAGAATGGAGACGATTCACCTACCGGATGGAAGACGATGAATTTCGTGTGGA
This sequence comes from Bacillus sp. SIMBA_154, assembly GCF_046536015.1. Classification (NCBI taxonomy): domain Bacteria; kingdom Bacillati; phylum Bacillota; class Bacilli; order Caryophanales; family Bacillaceae; genus Bacillus; species Bacillus sp. SIMBA_154. Next base: position 3,690 of record NZ_JAWJBV010000027.1, on the reverse strand, counting down.
ATCAGGTGTAATCACGAAAAAGAAAAAATATATCTCGTTAGAACGAATTCAAACGGTCAATACAAGTGAAGGCATCTTCCAGCGGATTTTCGGTTTGGTGCGAGTTCAAATCGAAACGGCAGGCGGGACGGATGGCCCAGAAGTGAGCCTGACGGCAATTACAAAAGCAGAAGCAGAACAATTGAAACAGTCGATTTTCAACCGGAAGAAAAGCTTGCAGCAAGAAGAAATGACGGATGAAACTGGTGATATACCGCATGATCATCTAACTGCCCAAAAACCTGTGGAGGAAGAAATCAACGTCTCCTATCGTATGGGTGTACCAGAGCTGCTTTTAACGGCTACGACTTCAAGCGGCATCGGTGTGATTATATCGGGTTGTCTAGCCATTTACACACAAATAGATGAAATTCTTCCTTTAGACGGGTTCGTCAAGCAGTTCTCCTTCTTAAGTCATGCAAGTGTTGAAATCTACGCGATTCTAATTTTTCTAGCCGTATTGATTGCTTGGATACTCAGTGTTGGAGTGACGGCGCTCCAATACGCTAATTTTGCTGCCAAACGAAAAGGAAATGACATCATCATTACAAGAGGACTCATTGAAAGACATCAAATGACCATTCCGCTTGCGAGAATTCAAGCAGTGAAAATCAAAGAAAACATTCTCCGTGAGCCTTTTGGGTTTGCTACTGTGATGCTTGTTAGTGCAGGAGGTTCTATTACAGAAAAAGAAACCTCTTCGGTCTTATTCCCACTGATTCGAAAGAAAAAAATCAATGAATTGTTGTCTCAATTTACAGATCATTATCACCTGACACCAGAAGCTGAGCTGAAAAAGGTGCCAAAGCGTTCACTCAAACGCTACCTGATCTCTTTCGGATTTGTTCCATTGCTCGTTGGTGTGATCCTTTCAGTACGTTTTCCGCCGTGGGGGTATTTGGCATTCATTCCGTTGCCAATTGCTTTGTTCTTTGGGTACTTAGCCTATAAACAATCAGGTTATACGATCAAAGACCCATTGATTCAGCTGACGACAAGAGGCATCAGCAAAACCACCGGAATTGTATTGAGAAAACGAATGCAAAACTATACGGTGACCCAATCTTATTTCCAAAAGAAAGGCCGAGTGGCGAGTATTCACACCTTTGTGAAATCCTCTGCACTGCTTGATTCCTTTGGTGTGCATCACCTTGAAGAGAAAGATGCTGCACGTGTATTTGATTGGTATTCCTATGAAAAAAATTAAATCTTCTTAAACTAAAAAATGTCGATCAGCTCCTTGTCAAAAGGGATGACCGACATTTTTTATGAGATTAATAGCGTCTTTTTTTGGAGTGGAAGAATAGGGTGATAGGTGCTAGGATCATGCCGCCTATCAATCCAAATAAGTGAGCCATAATATTGATATTCGAATTGACGAACGTCATGATGACAGAGACACCAAGAATCGTTAAGATTACCTGAGAATTGCCGCGATCCATCATGTGCGGTTTAAATAGGACAAGATACAGATAAACGCCAAACAAACCAAAAATAGCACCAGAAGCGCCGACATGTACATACTCTAAAGGCTCCACCCAATAGGTTCCGAGATTTCCAATGAACCCTGCCCCAAGATAAATGATGAGAAACCGAACCTTACCAAGCAAATACTCAAGCGCTGGTGCAAATAGGAACAAGGACATAGAATTGAACAAAATGTGTGTCAGACTTCCATGGAGAAAAATAGGGGTAACGAGCCGCCACCATTCTCCTGCTGCTACACCATAGTTGAAACCGACGAGATGGTCCTGCCCAAGCTGTATAATAGGGAAAGGAATAGCAAATAAAAGCCACAGACCTATTTGCAATGCAAGGATCGCTGTTACGATTGGATACGATCTAATAAATTGTTGAAAGCTCTCCGTTCGAATAAACATAACAAACCCCTTTTGACTAGATAATGGTAAGTTTATAGTAACACGTTTATGAAGCGAACATCCAAATTAGTACGAGTATCATAGGAGGTACCCCGTGATCAAAGGAATTGGCATTGATATTGTAGAAATCGACCGGTTGTCACGAGTGCTCAGCAGACAGCCCCGTTTACCAGAACGAATATTGACTTTAAGTGAACAGGACGTCTTTTACGCGCTAAGTGAAAAGAGACAGCTGGAGTTTTTAGCAGGACGTTTTGCGGCAAAGGAAGCTTTTGCTAAAGCATACGGTACGGGAATCGGTCAGCATTTAAGCTTTCATGACATCGAGATACAAAAAGATGATCATGGAAAACCTTTTATCAAAAGCGAGAAAACGAAGGAAGACCAGGTTCATGTGTCCATTACGCACACAAAAGAATATGCTGCTGCGCAAGTTTTAATCGAAAGGTTGTCAAGCTAGTCTGCATATTGTTTGTCCCCCCTTCATATATTGGGTAGTGCGATAAGGAAGGGCGAGTTGCTAACAGGCTTTGATGGTTCGCGGTACGCAGTTAACTCTTTAGGCGTACTGTTAAAGCCAAACAAGCGGTTTCTTCCTTTTAACACAATTAACGAAGGGGTTGAAAAGGGTGAGAAAAAGCTTTGTTTTGCTTGTAACGGGGATCCTTTTTGTACTGATTCTCTCCGCATGCGGTCAAAAATCTCAGCAGGATATCGTTGGAGATTTAAACAAAAAGGCAGAGGAAATGACATCATACAAAGCCAAAGCAAAAATGACCATCGAGACAGGGAATGATCCGCAGGAGTATCAGGTGGAAATTTGGTACAAGAAGCCGGAGCTTTACCGTGTCTATTTAGAAAATCCGAAAAAGGATCAGAGTCAAGTCATTTTAAGAAATGGCAATGGTGTGTTTGTGCTGACACCTTCATTGAACAAAAGCTTCCGTTTCCATAGTGATTGGCCGAATAATAGCAGCCAGGTCTATTTATTTGAATCGCTAGTGAAAGACATTAAAAATGACAGTGCAGCTCAGTTCAAAGCGAAAGAGTCAAAGTATATTTTCGAAACAAAAACCAATTATCAGCACAACCAAATGCTGCCTACCCAAGAGATTACATTTCATAAAAAAACAATGGCGCCTGCCAGTGTGAAAGTGCTGGATAGCGACAAAAAGCCAATGGTGAAAGTGGAATTCTCTCACTTTGAATTCAATAAATCCTTTGACAAAGATGCATTTGATGAGAAGAAAAACATGACACTCTCCCAAATGGATGTCGCCACAAGTGCAGACCCATCTGACAGCTTCGCAGTGAAAACACCAGTTGATATGCCAGAGGGCGTGAAGAAGATGGAAGAGAAAGAAATGACAACAGATGCTGGGAAACGTTATGTGATTACGTATGGCGGAAAGAAATCCTTCACACTCATTCAGGAAAAAGCGAGAGTGGCAGAAGCATCTACGCCTGTGACGATGAACGGCGAGCCAGTCGATCTTGGCATGACAGTGGGTGTTCTAACGGATCAATCTCTTTCATGGACATCTGACGGAGTCGACTACTTAATTTCCTCAAGTGATTTATCGAAGGAAGAGCTGTTAATGGTCGCAAACAGTGTCGAAGGCCAGTCAGCCAAATAAACGTATATCTCAGGCGAGAGCCTTGAAAATGAAACATCAGCCCTATGCAAGGGCTGATTCAGACCGTAGACAAACCCCACCTTTACTTGAAGTGAAAGTGGGGTTTTTACTTATTTTGATAAAATATATCAGTT
>NZ_JAWJBV010000026.1:0-22072 GCF_046536015.1 Bacillus sp. SIMBA_154 | reverse complement strand
TTTTCTCTATTATAAAATGAGGAGATGTAAATTTTAAGAAAAAAATAAAGCTGTCGAGATTTTCTCGACAGCCTGAGGCTGAAAATCAGCCTTTTTCTTTATGTGTACAGCGGTTCTGAATAAACTTCAGCAGCAGCAGCCTCTGAAGCATGATCAATGTACTGCAGGAGCCCGTATAAACATTTTTCAACATCTGCATCGTTTCGGTTAAATTGATACGCATGTAAGAAATGCTCAATACGTTTCGAGAGCAAGTCATCTCGCGTACGTACCATAAGAATAAGTAAATTATCCCATTGCGAGCGATGCGTATAATAAAGTGCCTTATCATAATCCGCCACATTCATGAAACCTTCTCCTTTCCCTTGAGAAGTCCTCATTAGTTTGCTCGGATCATATCGACTTTTTCAGGGGAAAAGTTGGTGTCCGCATGAATCGCGTACCGGAAATTATAGGCTGAATAAATGCTTCATGTATGAAAAAGGGTCGTTCAGCAAAACCTAATCAAAATATACATGAAAGTGAGATCAATGATATCATGCAGCCGAAATTGTGGATGCTTTTTGCAGCAGGAATGGTTTTGCTCGGCAGTCTCATGATCCATCCTGCATCAAAAGCAGCGGTGCAGCCCGTTGAAAATTGGGAAAGACTTGCTTATACAGCGTTGCAAGATGAATATGAAGGCGCCGCTTTAAACGACTATCATTACATTGGACGATCAAAAGTAAATGATGAACAGACAAAAGATGTATTTCGCGTGACGGTGAAGGAAGGATCGACCCTTTTTGCAGCACACGCAGAAATTTATTTTCACCCGGTGACCGGACATTTGATTAGTATTAATGTGTTTCGGTTATAAAAAAGCACCTCTTTTGATAAGAGGCGCTCAGCGTGTAGACAAACCCTCGCATTCTGTGTCAGTCCTGCGTGCCGGTGCTCACGAATGTCGAATTCGCTCCGCTCCTCGTTCTTCCTAGACTGTAAAGGTTTTCTATCACGCTGAAAAGAAGACAAAGGGCTAAAATAAAGATCATTTTAGCCCTTTGTCAAACAACACGAATTCAATTATTTCATGCTTCCTTGAAGATATGAGCGAATATCCACACCGAGTGAATCTGCTAAACGCTGTCCGTAATCTTCATCTGCACGATAGAAATTGCAGATCGCAAGTAATTTTGTTTTTTCATTTACACCTTTGAGATCAGCTGTTAGGTTTTTGATCAACGCTTGTTTCTCTTCCTCAGAGTAGCTTCGATATTTTTCCCCAGCTTGTTTGAAATCGTTCGGTTTTTCGATTTTTTGTCTCACCATACGGTCACCGTGAAGAACAGGCTCACTTTCTTTGTAGTGAGGGTTTTCTTTTGGCTGATCCTCGTAACGGTTTGGTTCATAGTTAATATGACCGCTTGGACGAGTCGTTGTCATAAAGCCATCCTGCTGGTTATTTTGCACAGGTGCATAAGGGCAGTTGACTGGAATGCGCATGTAGTTCGCACCAAGACGGTGACGCTGCGTGTCTGGATATGAGAAAAGACGACCTTGAAGCAGTTTATCTTCAGACGCTTCAATACCTGGGACTAGTGCACTTGGCGTGAAAGCAGCTTGTTCTGTTTCAGCAAAGAAATTTTCAGGATTGCGGTTAAGTGTCATGCGTCCTACTTTTTGAAGCGGATAATCTTCCTCGCTCCACGTCTTTGTTGGATCACATGGATCATAATCAAGTTCATCATAATCGCTAAGCGGCATAAGCTGAATATATAGGTCCCAGGCTGGATAGTTGCCTTTTTCAATGCGATTATAAAGATCTCTTGTCGCATGCTGGAAATCGTTTGCTTGAATTTCTGCTGCTTCTTCCATGGATAAATTGCGAATACCTTCTGATGGTCTCCAGTGATATTTCACATATTTGGTTTCTCCATATTTATTCACCCATCTAAACGTATGGACACCGGAACCGCGCATTTCTGCGTAGTTGGCAGGGATTCCTTCGTCAGAGAAAAGCCATGTAAGCATGTGAGTAGATTCAGGTGTTAAGGTCATAAAATCCCAATAACGGTCAGGATCTTGGATATTGGTTACAGGATCTGGTTTAAGAGAGTGAACCATATCAGGGAATTTCAATGCATCACGAATAAAGAAGATCGGCAAGTTGTTACCAACCAAATCGAAGTTGCCTTCTTCTGTATAAAATTTCACAGCGAAGCCGCGCGGGTCACGTAATGTTTCAGGTGAACCTTTAGGGTGAATAACCGTTGAGAAGCGAACAAAAACGTCTGTCTGTTTCCCTTCTTCACTTAAGAAGGCTGCTTTTGTATGTTTCTCCATGCTATTTTCTACTTCAAACACACCATAAGCGCCGGCGCCTCTTGCATGAACGACACGCTCTGGAATACGTTCACGGTCAAAGTGTGCAAGCTTTTCAATCAAATGGTAATCATCGAGAAATGAAGGTCCACGGCGACCAGCTGTTCTTGAGTTTTGGTTATCTCCAACAGGCACGCCTTGATTCGTTGTCAAATTTTTATGATTTGAGTTTGTCATTCTTTTCTCCTCCTGTAAACAAAAAAATGGTTTCTAGCAATCTATATACCCTAATTATAGTGAATCAAACATGATAGTCAATATTTATTTATAATAATTTTAAATAAATTATTATTACAAGGAGGTAAAGAAAAAGACGAAAGAAATGAAATTCTTTCGTCTAAAGGAGGAGCTCTCTTAGAGCATCTTTGTTTTGTGTTAAGTCTTTTAATGTGTATTGGTCAAGAACGCGTAAATAAGCAGTGAGAGCTTCGTGAAGCACATGCTTTAATGAACAAATCGGGGAGATGATACAGCTGTTTTTCTTTGGATCAAAGCATTCGACCATGACTAAGTCTTCCTCTGTATAGCGGACAACCTCCCCAATGTTAATGCTTTCTGGGCTTTTCCCCAGCCTAATCCCGCCATTTCTCCCGCGGATTGTTTCCACATACCCGCATTTTCCAAGATGGTAAATCACCTTCGTTAGATGATTTTTAGAAATGCCATAAATATCGGCAATCTGCTGAATATTTGACAGTTCATTGTTGTCTCTTGACGCTAAATAAATGAGTACCCTTAATGAGAAATCTGTATAATTCGTAAGTTTCATTTGGACGACCTCTAAACCTAATAGAGTTTTGTATCATCGTAACACATTTTAGACAAGAACTGGTCGAGAAAGTGTTAAATGTGAGAACATTTAAAACATGTATTATAAATATTGCTTTTATAAGCCGTCATCCATTAAGATAAAGATGTATTTAAAATACATCTTTCGAAAGAAGGAATAACGATGTTATCCACAGATCAAATGAACGCGATTAAACAATCAGCCCCTTTACTAAAAGCCGAGGGAACAAAACTTGTGACTGTTTTTTATCAAAATATGATCAGGCAGCACCCAGAGCTTCTCAATCAGTTTAATAAAACGAACCTCATGAACGGAAGTCAGCCAGAGGCGCTTGCTGCGACACTATATCAAGCTGCACTGCACATCGATCGATTAGAACAATTGCTTCCTGCGGTGAAACAAATCGCCCATAAGCATGTCAGTGTCATGGTGAAAAAAGAGCAGTATCCAATCGTCGGGTATCACCTCATTAAAGCGATGAAAGAAGTGTTTGGATTAACTGAGCAGGATGACACATTATTAGCGTGGAAGGCCGCATATGATATCATTGCGAATATATTTATCACGATTGAAGCAGAAATGATGAATGAAAATGTGAAACAAAAAGGCGGATGGGCAGATGTCAAACCGTTTGTCATCAAGAAAAAGAAACAAGAATCTCCAGCGCTTATCTCTTTTTATTTAGTACCAGAAGATGAATCAGAGCTTCCAATGTATGAAGCGGGTCAATACATTACTGTGCAGGCAGATATGCCGGGCGAAGCCTATGTGTGCAGCAGACAATACAGCTTATCAGATCAATATCACCCGTCTTATTACCGCATCACAGTAAAGCGTGATGGTCATGTGTCCACATTCTTGCATGATGAAATGGAAGAAGGGGGCGTTCTTCAAGTGAGTATGCCGCAGGGAATGTTCTGCTTGCAAGAAGACACAAAAGAGCCCGCTTATTTCATCAGTGCCGGTTCCGGTGTCACACCAATGGTAGGCTTAGTGAAAACAGCAGCTCACAGCAATCAGCCGTTTACGATGATTCATGCAGACCGATTAGAGGATGTAACCGCTTTTGAAAAAGAGTTTGAAAGCGTTCTGGCTTCATCTTCTCTTGGCCGCATCATCCTATGTAACGAGCAATTTGAACAGTCCGGAAAGGGCGAGCTAGTTGAGAAGGCGGCTTGCCGGATTGACCGTCCATTCCTGCAATCAGTAATTAGAGAAGGGAAAGGCCAGTTTTATCTATGTGGTTCTGCAGCATTTACACAGGAGATGATCCATATCCTAAAAGAGATGAGAATTCCAGAACAGAATATACATTTCGAAGCATTCGGCGGGCAATCCATGAAAGAAATGGAAGTTGTCTAAACGAATGGCGGAACATCATGTTTTTTTAGATACGCTCATATAGTAGGGATAAGTCCGATGAGGAGGGATGGTTTGCTTGAGCGTATCTGAAAAACGTCTTTTACAAAGAGCCATTGATGAAATTACAGAAATTGCAGAAGGATTTGGTCTAGATTTTTATCCGATGAGGTATGAAATCTGTCCCGCGGAAATTATTTATACGTTCGGTGCATACGGAATGCCAACACGATTTAGCCACTGGAGCTTTGGAAAGCAATTTCATAAAATGAAGCTTCATTATGATTTAGGGTTAAGCAAAATTTATGAACTGGTGATCAATTCAAATCCTTGCTACGCCTTTCTACTAGATAACAATACGCTTGTTCAAAATAAATTAATTGTGGCTCATGTACTGGCACACTGTGATTTCTTCAAAAATAATTGCCGTTTTCAAAACACAAAACGAGATATGGTAGAAAGCATGGCTGCGGCGGCAGAGCGAATCAAAGAGTATGAGCATATCCACGGAACAAAAGAAGTCGAATCCTTTTTAGATGCGGTATTGGCTCTGCAGGAGCATATTGATCCGTCTCTTGTTCGTTCAAAATTAAGCTGGAATATAGACGATGAAGAAGAATATGAAGAGGATAAACCAAAACGTCAAACACCGTATGATGATTTGTGGGGAATGGATGAGCCAAAGACGCGTGAGAAAAAGAAAACCGTCCAGCAATTTCCGCCAAAGCCAGAAAAAGATATTTTGCTCTTTATTGAAGCGCACTCCAGGGAGCTAGAGCCGTGGCAGCGGGATGTACTGACCATGCTTAGAGAGGAAATGCTCTATTTTTGGCCGCAGCTGGAAACAAAGATTATGAATGAAGGCTGGGCATCGTATTGGCATCAGCGGATTATGCGTGAGCTCGATTTAGATTCAAGTGAATCGATTGAGTTTGCGAAATTAAATGCAGGCGTGGTGCAGCCATCTAAGACGGGTATCAACCCTTACTATTTAGGGTTGAAGATATTTGAAGATATTGAAGAGCGTTATGACAACCCATGCGAAGAATTAAAAAAAACAGGGGTGACAGAAGGGTCCGGCCGCAGCAAAATGTTTGAAGTGCGGGAAATTGAATCGGATATTTCCTTTATTCGAAACTACTTAACAAAAGACCTTGTGATGAGAGAAGACTTGTACTTGTTTCAAAAGCAGGGGAGAGACTATAAAGTCATTGATAAAGAATGGAAGGCTGTTCGTGATCAGCTTGTGAGCATGAGGATCAATGGCGGTTTTCCTTATTTGACCGTGATCGATGGCGACTATTTGAAAAACAATGAACTCTATATCAAGCATTGGTACGAAGGCATTGAGCTCGACCTGAAATACTTAGAAAAAGTGCTCCCGTATTTGTATCAGCTGTGGGGAAGAAGTGTGCATATCGAGTCAGTTCTTGAAGGAAAAGAAGTGATGTTTTCATACGATGGAAAAGGGGTTCATAGGAAATATCTCGCATAAAAAAGATCAAAAAAAGATGTCTGCTTTAGGACATCTTTTTTTGTGTTTCACAAAGTTATTGGTTTTTTAAGCAATTTGAAAATGTGCTTAGCTTGATCTGTATTTTCCATGAGACCTTTTAGCTGCTGGCTTGTTGGTCCATACGCATAAAATGGTACTTCATCACCTGTATGACCTGATGTTGTCCAGCCTGTATGTGATCTCGTGTTGATGACTTCTTCAATCGCATCATCAATCTGAACAACATCTTTTGTTTCAGCTGCTTTTTGAATAGAAGCAATTTCCTCTTTTGTGAAATCAAGTTCAATATATTGTTTGAGCGCAGACTCAACAGTCATGCCGCCTGCGATTTTGTCTGCAATAAAATCAGGTGTCTTTTTCGCTGCTTTTACAGGTTTGTAATCCCAGCTGCCGGAGCCGTCTGCCCCGAAGGAAAGTCCGCCAGTGGAATGATCCGCAGTCGTAATGACTAACGTATTTTTATCCTTTTTTGCGAAACGAATGGCTTCTTCAAATGCATTTTCAAAATCCTTTACTTCACTCATGGCACTGACAATATCATGGTCATGTCCCGCCCAGTCAATTTGACTGCCTTCGACCATGAGGAAAAATCCTTTTTTGTTTTTAGATAGCTGTTTAATAGCTGAGGACGTCATATCTTGTAGAGAAGGGGTGTTTTTATCGCGATCAATGGCTTTATCGAGACCGCCATCAGCAAAAAGACCTAATACTTTTTGGTTTTTGTTTTTTTGCAAGGCTGCTTTGTTTGTGACATAATCATAACCTGCTTTTTTGAATTCCTTCGTCAGATCACGATCCTTGCGAACAAAATCGATAAGTCCTCCGCCAAGCATGACATCGACTGTATGCTGTTTCCCGATTTTCTCATCGAAGAAATTATCGGCAATGGCTGCTGTGTTTTTTCTAGACACATTGTGGGCGGCATACGCAGCAGGCGTAGCATTGGTTAATTCAGATGTCACGACAAGACCCGTAGACTTTCCTTTGCGCTTTGCTTCCTCTAAAACTGTTTTTAATTTTTTGCCGTTTTTGTTTACGCTGATGGCATTGTTGTATGTCTTTTTACCAGTCGCCATGGCTGTACCGGCCGCTGCTGAATCGGTGATGTTACTTTTAGAGTCGTCAGGGTACGTTTTGTGCATGCCAGTGAGGTAAGGGTCAAACGCTGTTTGCTTTGAAAGGTCTCCGTTGTGTTTAAATGAGCGGTAAGTTGAAAGATAAGGTGTTCCCATGCCATCTCCAATTAGCACGATCACATTTTGTACGTCATTTTTTGGTTTCTTTTTCGCTTCAGCTTTGTCAGCCTGTCCAAATTCAATTCCTGAAAAAATGCCAATCGATAGCACAGATGCTGCTGCTACAGCAGCTATTTTCGTTTTCGAGCTTTTCAACACACTCATTCATTTTGCCTCCTCATTGTTTATGTATCGCTCTTACGTTTACAATGGTAGAGCAGAAGTGTGGATTCCATTTTACAGCACCGTAAAGTTCGCTTTAAAATTGTAAAGGTCCACTTTACATAGAATGAACCAAAAAGAGAAATGAATGTATCATTTATCCATGCCAGGATGCATTCGTTTTGTCATGATTGTGTAATAAAAATGAAATAAAAAGAACCCTAAAAAAAAATAAATTTTGCCGAATTAATAAGCATAATGTCGTAGGAAGTCAAGACTATTTCTTCTGGTATTTGATCCTTATAATAGAAAGTAGATAAAAATTCGGATCACGATAGATACATACAGGAGGAACAAATGAAAAAACAATTGATCACAGCTGCAAGTGCAGTTCTACTTGGGACGACATTATTTGCCGGAACTGCCTCAGCACAATCAGTAAAGGTTCAAAAAGGTGACTCTCTTTCTGTTCTAGCGAAAAGATACAAAACAACCGTGAGCAAGATTAAATCAGACAATAAGCTGAAATCTGACATGATTTATGTTGGACAAACGTTAAAAGTAAATGGAACTTCCTCGAAAAAAACAACAACAAAAGTAAAAGCGGCTTCAGCGACAGCCACTCATAAAGTTGTCAAAGGTGATACACTATCTAAAATTGGCAAAAAGTATGGGATGACAGTGAAAGAGCTGAAATCATTAAATAAACTCAAAACAGACCTCATCAAAATTGGACAAAAGCTAAAGGTGAAAAAGACGTCTAAAGCGAAGACAACACCTGTCAAAGGAAAAACAGTCTCTACTTCTTCATTAAACAAGTCTAAGCTCGTATCAGATGCTAAAGCACAGAACGGTACACCATATAAATGGGGTGGAACGACACCGAAAGGCTTTGATTGCAGCGGGTTTATGTGGTATATCATTAACAAGCAAAAAAAGATTTCAAGACAAACAACAGAAGGTTTTTGGGGCTCGATGAAGAGCGTCTCAACACCGAAGGTTGGAGATTTTGTGTTCTTTACGACATATAAATCTGGTCCATCTCACATGGGTGTCTACATTGGGAACAACAAGTTTATCCATGCTGCTTCTGACGGTGTGACGATCAGTGATATGAATTCAAGCTATTGGAAGCCGATTTACCTTGGAGCGAAAACATTTGTTAACTAATCTATTCAAAGAGACTGCTCATGAAGCAGTCTTTCAGCGTGTAGACAAACCCTCGCATTCTGTGTCAGTCCTGCGTGCCGGTGCTCACGAATCACAAATTCGCTCCGCTCCGGTACTCGTCCTTCCTAGACTTCAAGGGCTTTCTATCACGCTGAAAAGAAGACAAAGGGCTAAAATGAAGATCATTTTAGCCCTTTGTCAACAATCTGAGAGACTGCTCATGAAGCAGTCTCTTTTTTCATATATCATTCGCGCAACAGGAGTGGACCTTTATTATAGTTCACTACCAGTCTAAAGGCTTTTAAATAACATGAATACGGACTCGCTAAGGGGAGTCTTATTTTTATTCAATCATCATTTATAAGCTTGGCGTCATCACATATGTTCGTTTCTTCATCTGGCTTGCTATCGAATTGATTTGTGTATTCTTATATTCAAGAAAGCAACTCAGAATTAAATAAGAAATAAATGGATACACAGAAAAAGCCAGTGCTACTTGGTGCAGTCAAGTAGCACTGGCTTTTCATTTTGTGAGTCATTAAAAACCTAACTGAAGATCTACATCAATTGATACGATGGCATAGACGCAAACAATGACAAAGATATTCAGTACGACACCTAGGAAACCTGGGCCCGTACGGCCTTTTTTGATGAACAGTTCAATAATGCCAAATGGAACTGCGGCCATTGCAAAAGGAAGCATTTGAAAAGAATAAAATGTCACATTGCTGATAATGGCGAGGTTCAGCATGAGCAGGGATAAAATAGCTGTGCCGACAGAAATCCAGCCAAATACATTATGCTCTTTAAAAATTCTTATCAATTCCATAATTCCACCTCGCTCACTTTTGCCGTTTTAATGTGTTTTGTCTTCACAAATTTCTCAATTTCTTTAGAAGGACCTGTGACAACAGAGCCATAAATCGTGACACCATTTTGATTGATATAGCGTATTCGGTTAGACAGGTCAAGTTCAGGTCTGCCGGAGATCGTTTTTGCCCAGGTTGGATGCTGATTGACATAGGCAAGGGCATCTTTGAATTGATCTACCTCTGTTTTTGATGTGTGCTGAAGCTCTTTTAAAAATTCGGAGTCTTTCCCAGGAAAACCGATCGGGCGCTGATTCCTACTTAATGAATCCTCTGTTTTAATCGCATTCCAAAGCACTTTCATATCATATTTTTTAGCCAAGGAATAAACGTCCTTTGGTGTGTAAGCTTTGTCATAGGATACATACACTTCACTCACTGTTCCTTCAGGAAGCTTGTCTAAAGTCGTGAGTGTTTGTTTTTTTGATGCATCTGCCTGCGTAGAAGGGTGGGTAAAGAAATCCTCCGTATTACGTGCACTGTCACCATAATAAGAGATTGTAGGCTGTTTTAATTTATCGAAAAACATTTCAATTTGTTCACTGCCAATGGCTTCTGTTTTATTGCCAATTTGTTTTTGCAGCTTAAGCTCTGTGTTCATACCAAACAGCTTGACCTGTCCTTTTAAATCCTTCATATCAATGGCCACGTTTGGTTTTGTCAGAGCGACTGTCACAGCAGCTGTTTCCATGAAATGATTGCCTTTGCTCTCTGCTCCGCCAACTCCGTAGTATAGATAACTTCCCAATGTACAAAGTGGTAAAATAATGAGTGTAGATATGACAGCAAGTACGGAAATACGTAAGTAAGACTTTCTTTTTCCGTATTGTAAAATGGCTTTTTGCTTTTCAGGACTGATGGAGAAGTCTGTCCAATCCGAGTCATTCAGCTCCTGACTTAAGCGCTTTTCATTTTCTTCAAGCTCTTCTTCAAACGCCATCATTTCTTCCTCATTCATCTCGCCATTATTATATTGTTCCCATCGCTTGTTAAACTCTTCATTCATCATTAACACCTCTGTTGTAAAGTGCTTTTAGGCGCTGCCTTGCACGAAATAAAACACTTTTAAAATTTGCTTCAGTAATATTCATGACCTTGGATGCTTCCTTGTAATTCAGTTCTTTTAAATAATACAATGTCAACGCTTCCTTGTAGTTATCTGGAAGCTGCTCCAAATACATGGTGAGAACTTCTTTTATTTCAACCTGTTCAGCAGGGCTTTGTACAGACGTTTGTAAAAGGCCGCCAATTAGATCATCCGATATGGTCACTTCTTTTTTATGTTTCCTGACATAATCAATAAAAGCATTTCGTGCCACCTGAAATAACCAAGGTTTCACTTTGCTATGGTCGTAGGAATGAATATGTATATAAGCACGCATAAAGGTTTCCTGCAATAAGTCTTCCGCCAAATGTTTGTCTTTTGTCATGGAGAGCAGAAACCTGTAAACATCGTTCATATACATTTGATAAATTTCATCGATCGTCACTGATTTTTCTCCCCTCTATGTTATACACGCATAAGAAAGGCATAAAGTTGCACGAAACTTCTCATAGGCCGTACATTACTCATCTCTTTCGCCGAATCAAAATCATTTCTCCTTATCATAGCGAAATTTGCTTCATTTATAAAGCATTTTCAATAGAACAAATCAGGAAAAACCTTCGAAAAACGACAAAATTGGACAATTCCTATTTTATTCTCTCCTAAAACCGCATGTCTGAATACAGAAGGAGCAAGGATTTCAAACGAAAAGCTGATTTTAGTGAGCAGCTTTTATTTTAGCGGCATCACAAAATTTTTAGTACCAGGTAATAAAAAATTTGTTATAATAGAAACAAATCCTTCATTCTTCAAACAAAGGAAGTGCACTATGTATAAATTTTCAGGCTATACCATCAAAGCATTTTTTGCTCTCCGAGGCGGAATCAAAGTATATCAAAAAGAAAATCTGCCAACGGATCGAGGTTTTGTCATTGCATGTACGCATGAGGGTTTTGTGGATGTTCTTGCACTAGGCGCAGGAATTCTTCCGTTTGAGATCCACTACATGGCGAAAAAAGAATTGTTTGCAAATAAATGGATCGGTGGATTTTTAAAAAGAATTCATGCCTTTCCAGTTGATCGAGAGAATCCTGGGCCAAGCAGTATTAAAACGCCCATTAAATTATTAAAAGAGGGAAAGATCGTTGGCATTTTCCCAAGTGGAACACGTACAACAGAAGATGTTCCTTTAAAAAGAGGGGCGGTCACCATTGCACAGCTCGGCAAAGCGCCAATTGTTCCAGCGGCGTACAAAGGACCATCAAATGCGAAAAGTCTTTTCAAAAAGGGGAAAATGCGCTTAATCATCGGGGAACCGATTGAACTGTCTGAATTCGATCATCTGCCGCCAAAAGAAAGATTAGGTGCTATGACGGAAGTATTAAATACAAAAATTAAAGAACTTGAAGCTCAATTAATGGAAAAGGCATAAAAAAAACGACCACTTGCTTAGGGCAAGGGTCGTTTTTTCTTACGAAGCGCCTTCTTCGGCTGCTTCTAATAGTTGTTCATTTAACTTTTTGACTTCGATGTATACCACGTGGTGTCCATCGACTTCATTAATGATAAATTCATAGCCTTGTTCACGAATGGAGTCATTTTTCTCTACTTCATACTTCTGCGTGAGGAACCAGCCGCCAATCGTGTCCACTTCTTCATTATCAAGTGTAATACCTAACAGTAGGTTGACTTGATCCACAAGGACTTTCCCATCAAAGATGTAATGGTCTTCTCCCAGCTTACGCACTTCGTTGATTTCATCAATATCGAATTCATCACGAATTTCACCGACGATTTCTTCAAGGATGTCTTCAACAGTAACAAGACCTGCTGTACCGCCATATTCATCTGATAAGATTGCCATGTGTACACGTTCACGCTGCATTTTTAGCAGTAAATCATGAACAGGAACCGTTTCAATCACATGAATAATCGGATTCACAAATTTTTCGATCGTATCACTTGTAGAACATTCACCGCTAATGCACGCAGTGAGAACCTCTTTAATATTCACAACACCGATCATGTTGTCTTTATCGCCATCTTCAATTGGATAACGTGTATATTTCTCTACCTTGGTGACCTTCAGCATTTCCTCAATGGTAATATCGTGAGGGAAGCTGACAACTTCGGTACGAGGAATCATAATTTCTTTCGCCAGACGATCATCAAATTCAAAAATTTTGTTCACATATTTGAATTCAGACTGGTTAATTTCGCCGCTCTTATAGCTTTCTGATAAAATAATCCGCAATTCTTCTTCAGAGTGCGCCATGTCATGATCAGATACTTGCTGTAGACCAAACGCTTTCGTTAATAGACGAGCAGATCCATTTAATACCCAAATGAACGGGAACATCACCTTGTAAAAGATCATCAGCGGTCTAGCAAAAAGAAGGGATACTTGCTCAGCCTTTTGAATGGCGAGTGTTTTCGGTGCAAGCTCTCCAACCACAACGTGTAAAAACGTCATAATACTAAACGCAATAATAAAAGTGACAATGTGACTAGCTGATTGAGGAATTGACAGCTCTACAAACAGTGGAGCAAGCATATGCGCAATCGTTTCTTCCCCTAACCAACCTATTCCAAGGGCGGTAATGGTAATACCAAGCTGACAGGCAGATAAGTACTCATCAAGGTGAGTCGTCACATGCTTGACAGCAACTGCTGTTTTATTACCTTCTGCGATTAATTGATCAATTCTTGAGCTTCTTAAGCGAATGATCGCAAACTCTGATGCAACGAAAAATGCGGTTAAAGCTATAAGTAAAGCAACTATGAGTAAATTAACTATGTCCAATTAAGGCCTTCGTTCTGACTTTGAGAACGAAGGTAACACCTCCTGTTTAGTAAAAATTTTAACTTAACAGCAGTAAAAATGATTGGACAGCCGTCATTTTTTCAGGTGTAAGCTGCTCTTTTAGTTTTTCACGTTGTTCTGGTTGAAGCTGCTTACAACGTGCCAAAATGCGGTCCATATGCTCATTCATCTGATCGATATCAGAGGTTAAATGGACAAGTTCATCATGGTTCTCTTTTTGAGAAGGGAATTGTTCATTTAATCTGGATTTGATGTCAGAAAGAGCCAATCTCTGCTGTTTGCAAAGAACGATTAATTGTAATCGTTTTAAAGCATGTTCATCGTAATAACGATAATTTGAGCAAGATCTAACAGGCGCAAGCAATCCGAGATTTGTATAATAATCTACAGTTCGTTTCGTCACCTGTGCAATCTGTGCTAGTTCACCAATACGATACTTTTTCTCAGCCCCATCTGAACATCTCCTCCTAACCGTCACGTTATAGTTTATGAAAATAGTTTAATATAATTCTATGCTGAAATACAAGTTAATTGTTCATATTTCCTGCCAATAAGAAGAAACAGAGGGGGATTTCCCTCGTTCTAGGTTGTCCTGTCAAAAATAACATGACGATACAGGAATTTTCAGATTATTTATGGTAAAATAAATTGAATACCGTTTCATATATATGTAGATATGTAGAGAGGCGGATTTTACGTGAATCGGAGGTGGTTAAGTGGGACCCTCAAAGTAGTCTTATTTAATCAGTTAACCGTTTTGCAAAAGACAACATCATCAATCAGGAGGTGACTCCTTGTTCTTCTAAGAAAGAGCAAGGTTAAATGGACGATATTGTTAATCTGAGTATAGTTGGTGTTTTGATTGCTTTAACAGCTTTCTTTGTTGCATCTGAGTTTGCCATTGTGAAGGTGAGAAGTTCCAGAATTAATCAGCTTGTTGCCGAAGGGTCCAAAAAGGCCATCATGGCGAAAAAGGTGACATCAAGGCTAGATGAATATTTGTCAGCCTGTCAGCTCGGTATTACAGTGACATCACTCGGTTTAGGGTGGATCGGTAAGCCGGCAGTGAAAGAACTTTTGGTTCGAGGTTTCGGTTTGACAAACATTCCTGATTCAGCAATCAGCCTGATCTCAGCAACACTTGCGTTCTCTATTATTACTTTTTTGCATGTAGTCGTAGGTGAGCTTGCTCCAAAAACGCTCGCCATTCAAAAGGCAGAAAAAATGACGCTTTGGCTGTCAGGCCCGCTGCATGCATTTTATATCCTCATGTTCCCTTTCATTTATGTTTTAAACGGATCAGCCCGAGTGTTGACCAAAATGATGGGCATCGATATGGGCTCTGAAAAAGAACATTCCCATTCTGAAGAGGAATTGAAGATTTTATTATCTGAGAGCTTAAAAAATGGGGAAATCAACTCATCAGAATATAACTATATGAACAAAATTTTCGATTTCGATAATCGAATTGCCAGAGAGATCATGATACCCCGAAGAGAAATTTGCGCAATCCCAGAAGATATGCCATTAGACGATATACTGGCCATCATGACAAAGGAAAAGTATACACGCTTTCCAGTATTTTCAGGGGATAAAGACCATGTCATTGGCATGTTGAACAAAAAGCAGCTCTTTGCAGATATTGTGTATCAGGAAGAAAAAGATCAACTGAAGATTCAAGATTATATATATCCTGTGATTGAAGTGATTGACACGATTCCAATTCAGGAACTACTCGTCAAGATGCAGCGCGATAGAATGCATATGGCGGTGTTAACCGATGAATATGGCGGAACGTCTGGACTTGTTACAACGGAAGATATTTTAGAAGAGATTGTCGGAGACATTCGAGATGAATTTGATGAAGATGAGCAGCCGGTCATTCAAAAAAGAGCCGAACATCATTATGTATTAGATGGCAAAGTGAGATTAGATGAAATTCATGATTTGATCGAGCTTTCCTATCATGATGAAGAAATTGATACAATAGGCGGGTTAATCTTAAAAGAAAATATTGATATCCAAGAAGGACAGTCTATTTATCTTGATGACATTCGGATAAAGGTGCTGGAAATGGATGGACGCTATATTAAAAAGATCGACCTGAAGAAAGGCGTCACGTCATCGGATAAAGGAAACACACGCACTGGGCTTGATATAAAAGAGCCGCTGTTAGTAAACGAAATGACCTTGAGCGAAAAATAAGCTCAAGGTTTTTTTAGGTATTTAGTCTCTTTTTAACGAATGTACGTTCGTATATAATAAGAACAAACGTTCGTTAAGGGGGATGGACATGCTTTGGTATGAAACAGCAAGCAGCACGGAGAAAAAAACCTCAATGAAACGAATTGAGTTTCATTTGAAGAATTTCAAAAATTATCAGGCAGCAATCTTAAATATTGAAAGGCAGCTTGAAAAAAGAAATCCGCTTCATCAGGATCACATGACACGAAAAAAGTTAGAAGAACAGAAAAACCAGTATGAACTAATCGTTGCTTGTATTGAAACAGCACTAAAAGAATTGGATGACATAGAGCAGCAGCTGATTGATTACAAATATTTTAGAGATTGGCGGATGGCAAAATGTGCAATCGAAATCGGCTATAGTGAAAAAACACTTTTTTTAATGAAGCGCCAGTTAATGGATCAGCTGCTCATTAGCTTAGCCGCCATCACGAATATTTAAAAAAGGTGTTGTCCTATTTGATAAAACGCAGCAAAGAGACATAAAGACCCGATGATCGTCACAAATAAATAGACAGTGAGCTTTCCTATTTGATGCTGCATCAGCATGGTCGCAGACTCTACACTAAAAGTAGAGAATGTTGTAAAGCCGCCGAAAAACCCGGTTCCAATAATCACAAGCAGTGGATGATTGGCAGTCACTGCACCTGTCAGTAAACCTAAACCGGCAGCACCTAATAAATTGATAAGAATGATACTGTATGGGAAACGAGCATGGGAATGAGTTTTCTGAATCGATTGGCTGATGAAAAAACGAAGAGCACTGCCAATCCCGCCGGCAACAGCTGTATAAAAAATAATCATTTATCTGCTTCCTTTCTGCTGCTCATTTTGATGAAAGAGCTGCTGAGCGATCATAAGTCCAGATAAGGCAACGGCCACTCCGGCAATCACGGAGAGCAGGATGTACATCATGCTCAAATTGAACTGTCCAGCCTGTAATAGGAGAACAGTCTCTTTAGAAAAAGTGGACATTGTCGTAAACCCACCACAAAATCCTGTTCCGATCAAAGCAGCAAGATATTTTTTTCCCTTCTGAAATAGAAAGTATCCTGTCGCAAAACCAAGAAGCAGACTGCCCAAAATGTTTTCGATCATCGTTGCATAGGGGAATGTTTGGCTGACAACGGTTTGGCTTAGTTCATATCTGCAAAGTGTGCCAAGCAGTCCACCGATAAAAACGGCAAGGTAAGCTTTCATTTAGTCATTTCTCCTTTTGAAAAAATGGTGGGTGATCTGTCACCACTCCATCAATGGGGTATTTTTTTATCCGATTGGCTGTTTTTTGATCTTTCACTGTCCATATAAATACATCCATCCCGAATGAGTGGATGCGGTCTATCCACCATCTGTTGATCATCGTTTTCTTCATATTAAGACAATCCGCAAAGGAACTGTACACCGCTAATTTTCTTTTCGCCAGTTTTAAGGCGGAAGGTTTTATGATAAAAGCTGTTCGAAGAGAAGGTGCATAAGCTTTGACTCGTTGGAGTGCATTGTCATCAAAAGATTGAACCATGATATGACGGGAATAGGTAAACCGGTTGATGATGTCGACAACTGCCTTTTCAATCCCAATCTGCCGTTTTGGTTGCTTGATCTCAATCAGTATCCCGATGCGCTGTCTGTATCTTTCAAGAATTTCTTGTAATGTGGGGATTCGTTCGTTGGCGAACCGTTCATCAAACCAGCTTCCTGCATCCAGCTTCTTCAGCTGATCAAGTGTATAACTTTTCACTAAGCCGCTTCCGTCTGTCGTTCGATCAATGGTATCATCATGGATCACGGCTACGTGCTGATCCAATGTCAGCTGTACGTCTAACTCAATATAATCTGCCCCCTGCTGAACTGCTAAATCAAACGCAGCGATTGTATTTTCTGGGGCAGCGCTTGATGACCCTCTATGCGCGATAATATACACATGCTCCAGCTCCCTGACATTCGTTCTGATCTTATCATATCAAATGCTTTGCCGGTTTTCCTTCTTTACTATATGGAGAGGTGAGAGCTGTATGTAATAGTGAAATAGCATGTGCTGAGAAAGCATGTTGTATCAATATGAAAAGTTGTAGGAATATCCCAAGCTTTTATTGAGTAAATCTGAATAACATCAATTTTTCTTCGATCAATTTTGTCCAAATCGTCAGCATTCGTCAAAATATTAGTGCTTTCGTCATGTTGACTGAAAATTCTGATGTTTTATAATGATGAAAAGGAGGCGAGATGATTGGGTAAAGGGAGAATTAGAGTTGAAGAACGTATTAAGGTCGAAACCGATGCTGAAATGTTTAAAGCGACTCTCCTTGATCAGGCTCAGAAGAAAAAGTAGTTTGCTGCCCGTCGTTATGTCTCAAGCCAAAATTTCATAATTGAACATCATGCCTCGGGATAGGTTCCGAGGCTTTTTATATTAAGGTCAGACATTTAAGAGAGGACACAAACGAAGGTTATATTATAAACTAGAGAGGATTGTTTTAAAGGAGAGAGACAGACATGTTTACACAAAAATGGATGGATACATATTTTACAGTAGATATTGCGATCCAAATTGGCATTAGCCTTTGTATTTTATTGCTTTTTTTATTGCTTCGGAAAGTATTTACGAAGTACTTATTTCACCTTCTCTTTAGGCTGACGAATCGGTCTAAAACCGAGGTGATTAATCAAATTGTTGTGGCATTCGAAAAACCTGCCAGACTGTTTTTTGTGGCACTTGGTTTATATTTTGCATTAAGACAGGCACCATATTTTGAGCATCATATGGATGTCATCATCAAATTTTATAGATCCTCTATTATATTGATGCTGACATGGGGGCTTTGTAACTTAACCGCTGCGTCTTCATTCTTATTTCAAAAGGTGAATTCGAAGTTTGAATTAGAAATGGATGATATTTTAGCACCTTTTTTATCAAAGGTTCTTCGTTTCATTATTATTGCATTAAGTATTAGTGTCATTGCACAAGAATTTAATTATGATGTGAACGGGCTTGTGGCAGGACTTGGTCTAGGTGGACTAGCCTTTGCGCTCGCTGCGCAGGATACAGTGGCGAACTTTTTTGGAGGGATTGTCATTATTACAGAGAAGCCTTTTACGATGGGCGATTTTGTAGAGACACCAAGTGTACTTGGGACTGTAGAGGACATTACGTTTCGAAGCACAAAATTTAGAACACCTGCTGAAGCGGTGGTGACAGTGCCGAATTCCACCCTTTCAAAGGAGCCAATCACAAACTGGACGAGAATGAATAAACGTCAGATTACGTTCTCCGTTCGTGTGTCCTACAATACACCAAAGGAAAACATTGATAAGTGTATCAAACGCCTTAAACAAATGCTTCATGAGCATGATGGGGTTCATAAGGAAACGATCATGGTGAATCTCGATGTACTGGCAGACAGCTATTTGAGCTTATTTTTCAACTTTTACACGAACACGACGGCTTGGGCTGAAAACCTCGATATGAAGCAAGACATTAACTATCGCATCATTGATATTTTCCATCAAGAAGGTGTAGAATTTGCTTTCCCTGGACAGACCATTTATATGAAACAAAAGGGTGAGAAACAGCTGGGGGAATAAAGGAGGAATTGTGAGTGGATCAAACAAAGGTGGCAGCGCTAAAAGAGAGATTAACGCAGGCCTCACATATTACAGTCCTTTCAGGAGCTGGTATGAGCACAGAGTCGGGTATTCCCGATTTTAGATCAACAGGTGGCTTGTGGACAGAAGATACCACTCGCATGGAGGCGATGAGCCGGTCCTATTTTTTATCACACCCTCATCAATTCTGGCCGAAATTTAAGGAATTGTTTCAGATGAAAATGAGTGGAGAGTATGAACCAAATGATGGACATGATTTCTTAGCCAACCTTGAGAAACAAGGAAAGCACGTGGATATTTTTACCCAAAATATTGACGGCCTGCATAAAAGGGCGGGAAGCCAGCATGTCTATGAACTGCATGGTTCCATTCAAACAGCCACTTGTCCATCTTGCCGGACGACATATGAACTGCCTTATTTATTAAAAGAAGAGGTACCGGTTTGTCAAAGGGTCTCCTCAGGCCGCCGCACGTGTGGACGTGTGCTCAAGACAGATGTCGTCCTTTTTGGAGATATGGTGAAGCATTTTGATCAAGTGGAGAGATCGCTTCAGCAAACGGACATGCTGCTGGTTATGGGAACTTCCCTAGAAGTGGCGCCAGCACGATATATTCCAGAAGATGCAGCCCATCATCCTTCCATCTTCAAGGTGATGATGAATTTGAGTGAAACAGAATACGATTCGCTTTTTGATCTTGTCTTTCATGAACGGATTGGCGATCTCGTGAAAGCTCTATAAATCATCAAAAAACCCGCATCCAAAAGGTGCGGGTTTTCTTTATTGCTGCAGCGGCTTCATTGTTTCATCAAGGACTTCAAATGTATAGCCCTTTGCTTTTAGCTGTGTGATCAAACTGTTTAAGTATTTTGCGGTAGCTGGCTGATCATGCATTAATATGATTTTTGGTTCTTTCGGGTGTTTTGTCTCTAGCACTTGCAGCTGATTCAATACCTCTGGTACATATTTTGAGCTTTTATATTTCCAGTCAAGGCTATCAATTGTCCAATCCCAGTATATAAAGCCTTTTTGTTTTAAACGTGCTTTTTGCTGATCTGTTAAATTGGGGGAACTGCCATAAGGTGTTCTCACAAGATGTGTATACTCACCTGTGACAGAAGCCAAAATGCGCTGATCTTCTTTCATCTCGTTTACTGGAGAATCACTTTTTTGATAAAAGCGTTTCACATCATGCGTGATGCCATGAAGCCCTAATTGATGACCTTCTTGATGAAGCCTTTTAACAGCTGCTGGGTGTTCTTTGATCTGGGGCCCAAGCATAAAGAATGTAGCCTTCACTTGATGCGCTTTTAGCACATCTAACAGCTGATTTGATGTAGCAGTAGGACCATCATCAAAGGTTAAAAAGATCGTTTGATCCGTTACATGTTTGTTTGGATTGATCTTAAAATGTGCATCTAGTGTTTTCGGAGAATCATCTTTTGCTTTCAGACTTGTGCTTGTGTCTCGGAATTGACTGCTCGCAGACATTTCAGCCGGCTGGTCTGCTGCCTGCATATTGGTTTTAGACATATCCCAAATGAAAAAGAGGATCAGTGATAGAATCACTAAACCAATCGCCTTTGAGAGCAGCATCGTGTTTGAAGGTGTCTGTTTTTTCGTAACCCGTTGCATTACAATCGCTCCAATAAATCAAAAATTTGTGTCGAATCATGTAGTGGATTCTGTCTTTTTCCGCTGTTTTTTGTCGTGCTCATATGGAGTAAGTATACAGGAAAAAAGAGCCTATGAATATAGAAGATGCTAAAAAATTGGAATCTTTTTGGTTATGAATCTATATTTGTTACAATAGGAGGTTATCGATTTATGTTCGTATGAAATAATTCTGATTAATCATTGAAACGTTTACATTTATCCGCTAAGATAGCATCAGACTCAACCATTAAAGCAAAGCGAAGGGGAGATTCCATATGAAAATATTGTACAATGGAGATTTCATTGAAAAAAAAGATGCACATGTTGATATTGAGGACAGAGGTTATCAATTTGGCGACGGAGTCTATGAGGTCATCCGTGTATACAATGGTACTTTGTTTACATTAAAAGAGCATACAGAGCGTTTGTTCAAGAGTGCAAAAGAAATCGGCATTCATCTGCAAGGTACAGTATCAGATATGGAAGAAAAACTAAAACAGTTAGTCGCTCACAATCAATTAACAGATGGCGGTGTGTATATTCAAGTCACTCGGGGTGTCGCACCTCGTAAACATCAATATGGTGATTCTCTCACTCCTCAAATCACGGCATATACGTTCCATGTGAAAAAACCTGTTCAAGAGCAGGCAGCTGGTGCAAAGGCCTTATTATCTGAGGATCTTCGCTGGTTAAGGTGTGATATTAAAAGTTTAAACCTGTTATATAACGTCATGGAGAAGCAGAAAGCGTCTGAAGCCGGTGCGTTTGAAGCGATTCTCATCAGAGACGGTTTTGTGACCGAGGGAACCTCCTCGAATGTATATGCCGTCATTGATGGCGTAATTCGTACTCACCCAGCAAACAATCTCATTTTAAACGGCATTACCCGTAGAAAGCTGCTAGAGATATGTGAGGAAGAAGGATGCAGTGTCGAAGAAACCCGTATAAGCAAAGAAGAGCTACTGCGCGCGCAGGAAATTTTCATCAGTTCGACGACTGCTGAAGTCATTCCAATTGTTGAGATAGATGGTCAGCGAGTAGGGGAAGGCGTTCCAGGAGAGATCACGAAGCGTGTACAGGAAGGTTTCCAGAAAAAAATTAAACATGAAAGTGAAGCATCCATTTCTTCATAAAGAAAAAGGCTGTAAACCAACGTTTACAGCCTCAGATTGTAGAGAAACTCATGTTTTTCTACAATCTTTTTTATTTTTAACGTATGTATGAAGAATGAAATGT
>NZ_JAWJBV010000025.1:0-26468 GCF_046536015.1 Bacillus sp. SIMBA_154 | reverse complement strand
CTCTATTATAAAATGAGGAGATGTAAATTTTAAGGAAAAAAATAAAGCTGTCGAGATTTTCTCGACAGCCTGAGGCTTAGGAGAATTCCTAAGCCTTCTTTTTTATGGCTTTAAGATGACCTTTATACAATCATCCTGTTTTTCGTTGAATATTTGGTAAGCATGTGCGGCATCATCTAATGGCAATTGATGTGTGATGATCGCTCTAGGATCAATTTCACCCGTTGTCACTTTTTGATAGAGCTTTGTCATGTACCCTCTTGCCGGGGCCTGTCCCATTTTCAGCGTGACGTTTCTTGCGAAAAAAGCGCCTAATGGGAACATATTGTACAGCCCTCCATACACACCAGTCAGTTGAACTGTTCCACATTTTCGAACAGCTTTTGTGGCAATTTGAATCGGTCCAATCGTTCCGCCTTGCAGTTTGAGCTTCTGCTCAATTTTTTCAAGCGGCGATTTCTTCCCGTCCATTCCTACACAATCAATGACAACGTCCGCTCCGCCCTTGGTGAGCTCCTTTAATGTTTCTCCCATATCGGGATCTTCTGTAAAATCAAATACTTCTACACCGCTCATCCGTTTTGCATGCCGCAGGCGGTAATCAATATAATCGACGGCGATCACCCGCTCTGCACCTTTTTGCCAAGCAAATTGCTGTGCCATTAACCCAACAGGTCCACAGCCTAACACGATGACCGTATCGCCTTTTTTCACTCCTGCGTGCTCCACGCTCCAATAAGCAGTTGGCAGGACATCTGATAAGAACAATAATTGTTCATCCTCTAACTCACAATCATCCGGTACCTTAAACGGGGTATAGTTTCCAAAGGGTACGCGTAAATATTCAGCCTGTCCTCCGGGATAATTCCCGAATTTCTCACTATATCCAAAAAGTCCGCCCGAATCATAATGCGGGTTTGAGTGGTCGCATTGGCTTTCTAAGTGATGATGGCAATACTGGCATTGACCACATGCAACCGTAAATGGAATGACAACACGATCTCCCTTTTTTACCGCCGTAACATCCGGCCCAACTTCCTCCACAATTCCCATCGGCTCGTGCCCAATCACATAGCCGATAGGAAGCGGGAAATTCCCTTGATACAAATGTAAATCCGAGCCGCAAATCGCTGTTGATGTAATCCGAACGATGACATCTTCACGATCTTGAATAGACGGCGCATCTACTTTCTTCACTGCAATGCGATTTTTTCCTTGATAGGTAACAGCTCTCACATGCATTTCCTCCTTTCACTCGAGTCATCTTCCCTTATCTTCACCTTGAATGGACAGTTCATTCATCAGATCAGGAATATATGTCACGAAGGCGAAAGGCGAAAAAGCCCGTCGATTGATTCGACAGGCTTTTGATGGAACATGTGTAACGCGTTACACACTCATTCTTTTTCGAGAAAATACAAATCATATTGAGCTGATGTCTCCCGATCGATCATCAGGTTCCCTTCGTGAATAAAATAAGGACACATACTTGGGCTTTGAGATTCTTCAAACTGTTCATATAATTGCTCAATATCTCCAGGGAGCAGCAAAATCAGAAATTTATTTGAATGAGACACTAATTCATAAGCGTGGATGGTATCCGGTGGTATATAGGCAAAGTCACCCGGCATTAGACAAATATCCTCTCCGTTCAAATGAAGGTTCATTTTCCCTTCAACACAATAGAGTGCTTCTGTATGCACTTGATGATAGTGCGGAGGAAAATATTTTCCTTTCGTCCCTTCTATCACAAAATGACTGAATCCGCCTCCTGTTGTTTCTGTTGTCGCAATCAGCTCATGAAGCTGACCATCAATGATGTATTGCTTCCCTTCACCAGCCTCTAATACATAAGGCTGCACTGAATGAGGGAGCTGACTATGAAATAACACTGAGGGCTTGGTTGTATTCGATAGCTCTCTGATTCCGTGCATCAGCATGAGATCGCTTTCTTTTTCAGCTTGTTGAAAACAGTCTGCATCAAAGGTTTGATCGGTCATCGGCCATTCATTCTGCAAGAGCCTTTTCCCAATTTGCTGATAGATATCTGTCATTTGTCCGCCCAATGTATACGAAATAAACCTTGTTTTGTGACTATGCATTCTGTAGCCATGAATTGTTTTAGGCGGAATATGAATATAATCGCACGCTGTCACCATATATTTTTTACCGTCCAGCATCACCTCAAGCTTACCTTCGAGCACAAAGATGGTTTCAAATAATGTCTCATGACAATGCAGCGGAAAATAAGCTCCTTTCCCACCTGTGATTAAGACAAGCTCAAACAGTTGATTCGTTTGATTTGCTTCTGCCAGCACATGAACAAGCTGATTCTCCAAACCATACAGCTTTCCCGAACCAGACACGGTATAAAAAGAGGTACCTTCGGATTGCTTGATCGATTGCGGTTGCTCCGACATCCCATCACTCCTCATGACTAATTGACTATCTTTATTATATAGACCAATTGATATAATAGATAGACAATATGCGAGAGATTTTACTCCTCTCGCATAAATAAGTGTCTAAGGTAACATTTCACGTGTTCTAAAGGTGTCGTTTGCTTGAGAGCAGTGGTCATCGATAGACCTCCGATCACCATTGAATGAAGGAGAGAAGCCAGCTCATCGGCTTTGTTTTCTTCATAACCGGTGTTCATCAGCTTTTCTTTCACAAGCTCTTGCCAGCGGATCATTTCTTGTTTGCAAGCATCATGCAGCTTTGTATGCTCTGGTTTTGACTCTGCCGCCAGCAAGACAATCGGAATCCCTCTTTCACTTTCTTGCTCCATAAATCCTTGAATAATGTTTGTCATAAAACGATCGATGGCGATATATGGGTCATCCGAATAGGCAAAGCTTTCTTCAATTCGATTGATGACCTTTTGACTAATATATTCAACAGCTGCTATGGCTAGCTCTTCTTTTCCATTTGGAAAGTAATAATAAAGAGATCCTTTAGGCGTGCCGCTCTCTCTAATGATTTGATTCAATCCTGTCGCATGATACCCCTGTTTACGCAAAAGAAGTGCGGCCGTTTGAATGACTTTGTCCTTCGTACTCACGTGTGACACCCCTTTCCCTCCATAGACCCAAAGTCGATTTCATCGTGTTATTCATTTAATTGGTTTGTCCCTTTCCAAATCGAGGAAGTCTCCATTTCAACTGCAAGTCTGAGCAGCCAGTCCTCTTTTCCTTTAGGCGCTGTCACCTGTACACCTAAAGGCATGCCCGCCCCAGTGAGATGAACAGGAACACTCATAGAAGGCTGACCTGTTAAGTTGGCAAGCTGTGTAAATGGAGTGTAGGTCAGACTCTTTAGGAACATGTCATAAATGAGATCCTGCTGCGCTTGCATGGAAAGAGAAGACACACGTAAAAGTGCGGCTATTTCCTGATCCGAATGCATAAGCTCACCAATCTTTGGAGCCGAATAGGCAGTAGCTGGTGTCACATAAAGATCGTAGGTTTGATGAAATGCGGCCATTTGTGCTGCGGCCATATCCCACGCATCAAGACTTTCTGTATAGGCGGCAGCGGTCACATTCTTTCCAGCCGCCGCCAGCACCCATGCCACGATATCTGTTTCCTCGGGCTTCACTGGACGCCCTAGTGAACGAGCCAAGGAAGTGAATAATGCAGACATTTCTCCGCTGTTCATGACGTAATATTGCTGCATCAGATGAATACCATCGATTGCCGGTTTCGCTTCCTCTAGTTGGTGCCCTTGCTCACTCAGCCATTTCACCGTTTGCAGTACTGCCTGCTTCGCTTCCTCACTGACCTTTGTGCCAACTGGAGATTCTACGCTGTAAGCAATTCGCATTGAAGAGGTACGTTTCACCAGATCCTCTTGGTAGCTGCCGTCGTATAACGGGGTTTGGAAAGCTGCTTCTGGCTGAATGACCTGAAGCAGATCAAGAAGAGCTGCACTGTCTCGAACTGTTTTTGTGAGTGTAAAGTCAATGGAAGCACCCTGCCACTGTCTTCCTGCACCTGGACCTACTGGCGTCCTACCTCGTGTTGGCTTGAGTCCAAACAAACCCGTAAAGGATGCGGGTATACGAATGGATCCTCCGCCATCACTTGCTCCGCCCGCAGGAACGATACCGCTTGCAACAGCCGCAGCCGTCCCGCCGCTTGAACCGCCCGGGGAATGCGCGGCGTTCCAAGGATTCCTCGTTGGACCATATAAAGCGGGTTCTGTCACATTCCTCAAACCGAATTCCGGTGTGTTTGTATGGCCGATCATAAGGAGCCCAGCCTGCTTCAATCGATGGACAAAGTGGGAGTCCGTTTTCGCCTTTACATCCTTTAGCAGCATAGCACCTGCTGTCAGCGGTTCATTTTTCAGCCCTTGCGATATATTTTTCAGCACAAACGGAACACCCGCAAACGGCTGATCCATATCTAATTGCTTCATGTCTTTTAACACTTGATCATGTCTTGTCTGGATCACCGCATTTAGTTCTGGATTGACCTCCTCCAATCTAGCAAATGCGGCATGTACAAGCTCCTCAGGTGTTACCTGCTTTTTCCGTACAAGTGCTGCCAGGCCAGTCGCATCATACGTCATATACTCTTTTACGTTCATCGGCATGTCCTTCTTTCTCTTATTATGATCTCTCTATTGTCTACTAGAATTGTATGAATTTCAATTTCAGGCTACTTGCAAAAAAACTTTCTGACAAGACTATGATTCTTCTAACCATCCATCTGATTTCTCCGATATAATAAAGAAAAAAAGACGGAGGTCATCTCGTATGCAAGGAGCCATTGCCTTGAAAAAGAAAATATTCGTGGTCATCGCGTTTCTTCTTGCTTTGACAACTGCTTTGCCCTTCCATTCGCAGGCAGCTGCACCGCCAAAAGAAACAGATGTTATCATCGTCTATAAAAATCAAAAAGGGAAGCAAACCGCTATTCAAGAAAGTGAAAAAGTGAACGCACAGTACATACACCTTCCCGCTGTCGCTGTGACAGCAGATGAACAAGCGGTCACCTCATTCAAAAAAGACCCTAACATCGCTTATGTCTCAAAGAATGTGAAAGTCAAACTCGCTTCTTCTACCGTGAAAAAAAACGCAGGTGCTACTGGCCAGGATGCATTGGTACAAAAGTCGTACAACCTGCAAAAGCTAAATGTAAAGCAAGCGATCAAAGAAGGCGTCACAGGTAAAAATGTGAAAGTAGCCGTTTTAGATACTGGTATTTTCCCACATGAGGATTTAAAGGTAGCCGGCGGTAAGTCATTCGTGAATTACACATCCTCTTATAAAGATGATGAAGGACATGGAACACATGTCGCTGGCACTATTGGGGCGCTCAATAACGATTATGGCACAGTCGGCGTCGCTTCTGGCGTGAAGCTGTATGCTGTGAAAGTGTTAGATAAAAAGGGAGAAGGCGACTTATACAGTCTGCTTCGAGGCATCGATTGGGCCATTACCAATAAGATGGACATCATCAATCTAAGTCTAGGCTTTGAAGATAATATTCCGATTTTGCGCTCAGCTGTAGATGAAGCATACAAAAAAGGACTGCTGGTGGTTGCTGCAAGCGGAAATGACGGGAAGAAGAATGATATTAGCTATCCTGCCGCATACAATAGCGTCATTGCTGTCTCCGCAACAACTGCCAAAGACAAACTCGCGTCTATCTCCAATACAGGGAAAGGGATCGAATTTTCTGCCCCTGGCGAGAACGTCATCAGCACTTATTTGAAAAATGAATATTGGTATGCAACTGGTACATCACAAGCTGCACCGCATGTCACAGGAATGCTGGCGCTGTTAAAGCAGCTTCATCCGAAGAAAACAAATGCACAGCTTCGCACCTTATTGCGCAGCTATACAGTGGATCTTGGTGCGAAAGGAAAGGATTCACAATTCGGCTATGGCCGCGTGCAATATGTTCCGCAATCAACCTTTTTAAAGGCTGCGACAAGCGCTGTCAAAAAAGCCGAAACATCTAAAAAGCAGGCAGATGTCGATCAAGCCAAAACGAGAATCGGCCGACTCACTGCAAGCAAACAAAAAACAGCACTCACAGAACGGGTGAAAAAAGTACAAGCAACCATCGATATCCGTTCCGCACGTGCAAAGGTCAAAAAAGCCGAAAAAAACAAAACGCAGGGCGCCATTAAAAGCGCCCAAACGGCCATCAAAAAGCTAAACAAAGGCAAAGAAAAAACAAGCCTGCAAAACCGTCTCGACAAGGTAAAAAAACAAGTCGCCTATCAAAAGAAAGTGACAGACGCCAAACAAAAGGTCAAAAAAGCTGAAGCCAAACGGACAAAGAAAAATAAAGCATCGGCTCAAAGTGCTGTCAAACAGCTAAAAGCCTCCAAAACGAAAACCAGTTTACAAAAACGATTAAACCGTATCAAGGTTTAACAGAAAAAACGATTCCTCGCTTGAAAGGAATCGTTTTTTCTATTTTAACATCGACTCGAACAAGCTGTGATGATATTTTCCTTTGGCATCTGCCCTCACTTGATCAAGTAAGCTTTCTAACGAAGCCATCACACCCTCTAATGCCCGGCGCACTGAACCGTGTTCAAAATCCGTTAAACTCTCTGGCAACTCATCTTCATCCAACACAAAGAAATCACCATTCGGAAGAACGAGAAGATCAACAATGAGATCTTCAAACATGACCAGCTGGCCGTTGAACCGTGTATCTCCCACAATATTAAAATAAGACCCAAGTTCCTTCCCTTGATCATTCCTCCAGAAATATAAATTGTAAGGACGATCCTTCCAATAATAGGCGGTCGTATAGCTCCCTTTTGGAATGGTCAGAGCACCATCGCCTGCCCTCATCATAAACGTGTCTTCTATCTTGTGAAACAGCACAGCCTGCTGTCCCTGTGCGTCTAACAGCTGACAGGTATGTTCCACAACTTTCTGATCGTATTTGATTTTTCTCTCGATTACTTCGTCCCAACGATCCGCTTGTAGCGAAAACAAAATGTCACAACTCCCTCTGCATCTAGGTTCTCTCTTTCCAGTATACACCGATTTTTTTTGAAGAAATAAAGGATTGCTGTATTTACTTATGGAAGACCTATGATGAGGTGAATTAAATGAACGGAGTCACGATTCTTGAAAACCTTACAAAGCTTGGACAAATCATCCTCATTTTTGCGGCTATGCCCTTTATTGGCGGCAGGTGAAAACGAAGATAGAACGAAAGCTGTCCCCTTATAAGCGCATGTTAAAATTCTTTGTCATGTTCGGTTTACTCTCGTGGGGGGTATCATATTGGGCGCTTGTATTGTGGGCGTAAATTGAAAAAGGAAGAGCTGTCCCTGAAGGACTTGCTCTTCCTTTTATTACGCGTGATGTGATGAACCAGCCGGCTGTTCTTTCTGGATCACATATCGATAGCTCTTCACATGCGTCCCATTTTGATTCACAAATTCTTTATCAAGTGCACGCTCAAAGCCCATTCTTTCATATAGACGAATGGCGGCCTGCATTTTATCAGATGTATGAAGATACAGGACATTCTCGCCCCATGATTGCGTCAGTTCAATACTTTTACGTAACAATGACTCTGCGATTCCTTTTCCCCTGACATCAGGATCTACTCCTAAAAACCGGACAATGGCTGATGTAATGCCCATTTCAGGTTTGTCATACGCTTGTTCAGATGACCGGAACATTTGAAGCGTCCCCACAACCTTGTCCTCAAGCTCAGCTACAAGCATGAGCTCCATGTTCGGATTATCTACAGCTGCTGCAAGTGCTGCAGAATAATTTTGCCAGCCTTCTTCTGTAAATTGAGGTTCATACTGTGCGTATGATTTGATCAGCACGTGCCTGATGGCCTTATGATCTTCTTTGACTGCTGGGCGAATCATCAACTCTTTCTGCTTCATGTCAGCACCTCCTGTTGTCTATGGATCGATATACGTATCATGTAATCAATGCATGCCGATGATCTCGTTCTTTTCTCTACTCATTCAATGTAAAGAGTCTCATTCGAAAGATCAATCATTTTGCCCGAAATCGGCTTTCGAAATTTTTCATTGAAAAGGAACGCTTGATTCATTATGCTGATTTGAGAAAGTATACGAGGAGTGTTGTCATCATATGAGTTCTTTATCTTATCCCCAAGAATCGAAAAAAAATCGATTTCTCCTTGCCGCATTGCTTGGTTCTTTAACAGCCCTTGCACCGCTGGCAATGGATATGTATTTACCTGCTTTGCCTAATATCGCCCGGGATTTTGAAGCAAGCACGGCTTTGTCCCAATTAAGTCTCATGGCTTGTTTGATTGGACTCGCGCTTGGACAGCTGATTGCGGGACCGATCAGTGATACGATCGGGAGAAGAAAGCCGCTGATGATTGGCTTACTCATCTTTATAGCAGCATCTCTTTTATGTACAGTGGTCACATCGATTTGGACGTTCATTCTCTTAAGGCTGATTCAAGGACTCGCTGGTTCAGCAGGTATTGTGATTGCACGAGCCATCGTACGAGATCATTATGAAGGGTCAGAGATGACGAAATTCTTTGCACTGCTAATGCTAGTCAACGGAGTTGCTCCGGCAGCGGCACCGATTGTGGGCGGACAGATTTTACGCTTCACAACATGGCAGGGTGTATTTGTTCTACTAGGAATCCTTGGGGCTTTGATGCTGGTCAGATCAATGTTTTCACTACAGGAAAGCTTACCTGCGGAGCGCAGACAGACCGGAGGCTTTCAACAGATTGTTGGTGCCATGAAAATTTTAGCGAGTGACCGTCTCTTTGTTGGATATGCTCTCTCGCAAGGTCTTGTATTCGCAGCGATGTTTGCCTATATTTCTGGCTCACCGTTTGTGCTCCAGGATCTTTTTCACCTTTCTCCACAAGGATTTAGTGCTGCCTTTGCGGTGAATAGTCTTGGCATTATCACAGCTGGACAAGTATTTGCCCGTGTCGCTGCAAAAATCGGAGAAGAGAAAGTCCTTCGCATCGGACTGCTGACAGCTGCCCTAGGCGGCGTCACCCTATTTATCATGATTTCCATTGATGCAGGATTGTATGGCATTCTCATTCCGCTATTTTTTGTTGTCTCAAGCGTTGGGATTGTCGGCACCTCTGCACCGTCTCTTGCGATGCAGCACCACGGTGCGCATGCAGGGAGTGCTGCTGCCCTCATCGGTGTCGCGCAAATGCTGCTAGGCGCATGCATGACACCTCTTGTCGGCTTAGCCGGCAGCCAAACGGCCTTTCCAATGGGCCTGATTATTATGCTTTGTGAACTTGGCGCACTTTGTTGTTATTTCTTCTTTGTTGCCCGAGCGAAAAAAAGACCCGCATAAGCGGGTTTTTTCATCTCATAATGACCGTCTACCAATTGATGGTGCGGAACACGTTGTGCTCGTCATTTGTGTGATATGCATCTACATCAAAGCCTGATAGCGCAAAACCAATTGCCATGACAATTCCTCCGACAACGGTGAAAATGATACCCCATTTGAAGCATTGTTTCTTTAATTCATTCACGTTCATATTCTCACGACCTTTTTTCTAAACATCCCCATGAATGCGTTAGTGGTTTGAACAGTCAAATGCACAAATAGCTTTGTCAAATACACCGTGGCTATGCCGCATAATAATCCAACACCTAATAGAAGAATACCAACGCCAATCTGCGTCACCACCACATGCAAACCGTCCTGAAAAATAAATGGAGAACCAATGATGCTCCAAAAACCTCCAAGCAGACCAATCAGCGTCACTGTACCTGTCACGAGCGGAATGCACCAAATCACCATATACACAGAAAGAATCAGCAGGAAGACTGTTGCTAAAATACTGCCCCATAACGGAAAGCCTAAAATGAGAATGGAGAGTCTTGTGGCTTTTTCTCCAAACGTCGGTACCTGAGCAGTTTTCATTCCTTGTTCCTTCATAATTCCTTCAGCGATGATGGCAGGCTGCCCGACTTGATGAACCGCTTCCTGTTCACTGTATCCATCTTCCTGATAATCCTCGATCATCTCATCGTAGTATTCGATAAACCGTTCACTTTCTTTTTCGCCTAGACGATGCAGGTGCTTCTCTAAGCTGGCTAAAAATTCTTTTTTATTCATTGCCCTGTCCTCCAGAAATAAAGTCGTAAATCGCCATCACCTGATCCCATTCCTCTAAAAACTGCGCCATATGCTCCCTGCCGCTTTTTGTCATCCGGTAGTACTTTCTTAATCGACTGTTATGTTCCTGGGAATAGGTCTCTACATAATTGTTTTGCTCTAGCCGCTTTAATATCGGATATAATGTTGATTCAGATATCTCAATACAATGGGACATATCTTTAATGATTTGATAACCATAGGAATCGCCTTTCTTTAATACCGCCAGTACACAAAATTCCAGCAACCCTTTTTTTAATTGTGCATTCATGATTACAACTCCTAACCATTTATACTATACAATACATAGTATTGTGTGACAAGAGGTATAAAGCATAAAAAAAGACCCGATTTGGGTCTTTTCGTTTTTATATATTCACAAATCCTTCTCCAAACACATCCCGCACATCATGGACAACAACGAATGCGTCTCGATCAATTTTCTTGATAATTTTCTTTAAGCGCATGAGCTCTTGCTTTTGAATGACTGCGTAGAGAATCTCCTTCGATTCCTTTGAATAATGACCGCGGCCGTTTAAAATCGTCACGCCTCGGTCAAGGGTGTGATTGATTTCTTCGGCAATATCATCTTTGCATGAAGAAATAATCGTGACCGCCTTTTTCGTGTTGAGTCCTTCTATGACGAAGTCCATCACCTTTGTGGCCACGTAAAGCATCACAATGGTAAACATTAATTTTTCCGCACCAATAATAAAATAAGAAGCAAATACAACGATGAGATCAAAGAACAAGATGGCGTAGCTCACGTTCCAGTCTAAATACTTGTTGGCAATTCTTCCGAGAATAGCAGAACCCGCCGTTGTACCGCCTGCTCTTAGCACAAGACCAATTCCAATACCGATGATAATTCCTGCGAAAATCGCTGCAATGATCAATTCATGTACATTCACGACCCATGTTGTGGTCAGGTGTAGAAATAGGGAGTTACTTGCGACGGCAACCACTGTGTAAATTGTGGTCTTCTTGTCCAAGTATTTATACCCCACCAGCAATAAGATGGCATTAAACACAAGATTCGTCAGCCATGGTGCAATTTCAAACATATAATAAAAAATGATGGACAGCCCCGTTACACCGCCTTCACCAAATTCAAGCGGAATGACAAACATGTTCACAGCTGCGGCAAATAAAAAAGAACCAACAAGAATCATTGCAATATCTTTTACACATTTTTTCATTTTCTTCTTTCCTCCTTTTTTAAGCATATAAAAAACCCTCTTTCTGCACGAAAGAAGACTGTCGTTGGACAAAATAAAATCAAAAGACAGCGCCTTTTGATGAAGCTTTCTGAAATGAACCTTTCCATAATATATATCTCTTTTTAGAGGCTGTCAATGACTTGGTTTTCTATTATTTTAACTGCATGTTTATGCACGAAAACCCGCTTGTTTTCAGGATTTTTCCGCCATGATATGCTTTTTCCTCTCCTTGACAAAAACACTTTAGTCATTTAAACTACTGCCTCATATCATACCCATCATTTCCGATCAAAAAAGGAGGTTGTTCTATTCCTATGAACCCTATTCAAAGCCGTTTACAGGCTCACGCACCTTTGATTTTAGATGGCGCACTTGCAACGGAGCTTGAACGAAAGGGCTGTGACTTAAACGATCGTTTATGGTCAGCCAAAATACTCATTGAACAGCCAGAATTGATTCAGCAAGTTCACTTGGACTACTTCCAAGCAGGTGCTGACTGTGCAACAACCGCCAGCTACCAAACAACGATTGATGGCTTCGCAGAAAAAGGCTATTCAAAAGAAGAAGCCATTGAACTCATGAAACGATCTGTCACTTTAGCGAAAGATGCACGCGATCTTTTTTGGCAGGATGAAACGCGTCGTGAAGGAAGGATAAAACCCTTTGTCGCTGGATCTGTGGGGCCATTCGGCGCTTATTTGTCTGATGGTTCAGAATATAAGGGAAATTACGGACTCACAGAGCAGGCACTCATTGATTTTCACCGACCAAGAATTCAGGCATTAGTCGAGGCTGGTGCAGATATTCTTGCGTGTGAAACGATTCCTTGTCTGGTTGAAGCAAAAACTGCTGCGGGATGAATTCAGCGGTGTGTATGCTTGGATCACCTTCAGCGCAAAGGATGACCTGCACATTAGTGAAGGTGATTTGCTGAGAGAATGTGTACAAGCACTTGAGCCGTATGAAGAGATTGCTGCTGTTGGCGTGAATTGTACACCGCCGCAATTCATCTCTTCTCTCATTCAAGAGATGAAAAAGGGAACGAGCAAACCGATTGTGGTGTATCCAAACTCAGGTGAATTATACGATCCTAAAGAAAAGGTATGGAGCGTAGATACGTCTCATCATACGTTTGGTGAATGTGCGCATCAATGGTACAAAGACGGCGCGCGCATCATCGGCGGCTGCTGCCGGACGACACCAGAAGATATTACTGACATCCTCAAACGGACAACATCGTAGCAACATGAATCAACTCACATACTTCTAAGCAAAAGGGCGGGAAGACATGGAACAAGCAAAAGATCAGTCACAACAATATCAACGAAAAATGACGAGCCGGCACCTGTTCATGCTTTCGTTAGGCGGCGTCATTGGAACAGGGCTCTTTTTAAGCTCAGGGTATACCATCAGCCAAGCGGGACCTGCAGGAACGATTCTTGCCTATCTTGTCGGGGCATTAATTGTGTATCTTGTGATGCTCTGTTTAGGCGAGCTGTCTGTCGCAATGCCGGTTACAGGGGCTTTTCATACGTATGCAACAAAATACATTGGTCCTGGCACGGGCTATACGGTCGCTTGGCTTTACTGGCTGACGTGGACAGTCGCACTTGGTTCGGAATTTACAGCGGCAGGACTTTTAATGCAGCGCTGGTTCCCAGACACATCGGTTTGGATGTGGAGTGGTGTTTTTGCTCTTATCATCTTTTTACTTAATGCATTTACAGTCAAATTCTTTGCAGAATCAGAGTTTTGGTTTTCTAGTATTAAAGTGATGGCGATCATTCTCTTTATTATTCTTGGCGGAGCTGCAATGTTTGGCTTGATTCCATTAAAAGGTGGCGAGGCCGCTCCGTTCTTTTCTAACTTTACTGGAGAAGGCGGACTTTTCCCAAACGGATTTTTACCGATTTTAATGACCATGCTTGCCGTCAATTTTGCTTTTTCGGGTACTGAATTAATTGGCATTGCTGCGGGTGAAAGCGTCAATCCAGATGAGACCATCCCGCGGGCGATTCGAACGACCGTGCTGCGTCTCGTCCTGTTTTTCGTCGGAACGATCATTGTTTTAGCCGGCTTGATTCCAGTGGAAGAAGCCGGGGTGATCAAAAGTCCATTTGTCGTGGTTTTTGATCGGATCGGTATTCCTTATGCTGCAGATTTCATGAATTTTGTCATTTTGACGGCGATCTTATCAGCCGCCAACTCGGGACTGTACGCGTCATCTCGCATGCTCTGGTCACTTTCTGAGGAACGGACACTGCCTAAGAAGCTAGCGAAATTGACATCAAAGGGAATTCCTTTGAATGCACTCATTTTAAGTATGATCGGCGGTATTCTCTCTTTGCTATCGAGTGTCATCGCACCGGAAACGGTGTATCTTGTTCTTGTTTCGATCTCTGGACTGGCCGTTGTTGTGGTCTGGATGGGGATTGCTGCCTCACAGTTCATGTTTCGGAAAAAATTTTTACAGGATGGCGGACAGCTTCATGATTTATCCTTTCGAACCCCGCTCTATCCAGTGGTTCCGATTGCTGCCTTCTTCCTGTGCCTTGCATCTGTGATCGGCATTGCCTTTGATCCAAATCAGCGGATTGCCCTCATCTGCGGCATTCCTTTCATCGCGCTCTGCTATGCTGCATATTACGTGACGGCTTGGATTCGCAAAAAACGAGAAGAATCTGGTGTCTAGCACCAGGTTCAGGATGTCACTAGCTGACATCTTTTTCTATGAAAAAAAACGACAAGGCTGCAGCCAAGTCGTCTTTTTTTACCGTATTAACGATTGCGTAATGTATATGCCAAATGATACACACTTGTGACATTTGAGGAAAGCTTGATGTCGTTTGAAGTGAACGTCACTGGAACGATATCGTAATAATGTGTAGACCAGCCTGCATTGTTGTACGTACGGTAGCCTGCACCTGAAGGAACTTGGATCGTCAGTGAAAATTGTCCATTCTCATCCGTTGTGCCTGTCGCTGTTTGGGCCAATGATTTGATGGCTGCTTCAAAATAAAGCTGGATTGGCTGATTAGCCATGAGGTTTCCGTTCGTATCTTTTAATGTTCCTTTAAAAACAGCTGGATGATAGGAACCCACTCGATACTTGCTGCCAGATCCGTAATTCACCTTTCCACCATCTGCTGCTGTGACACTTGTTACTTGTACAGATGCTGGTACTGCTCCTGTTTCCTCTGCATGTGCAAAGCTTGGGAATACGAGAAGCAATGATAGAAAGAATGCAAACAAGATTTTTTTCATCTATAAATCCTCCTTTTTTTTCCTACTTTATTACTATCGACAGTAATTGGTATTTTTCCAGTAACAAACCAAAAAAACTTCCCTTTTTAGAAAGGGAAGCACTTAAGCTATTTTTTCACGACAACTTTCACCGCTTTACTTTCTCTTTTTCTCACATCGGAAGCTGTCACGTATAAGACGGTTTTTGCTTTTTGCGGCTTGATTTGGGCAGTAAATGCACCCTTACTATTGGTTTTCACCGTTTTGATGACTTTCTTTGATTTGTTTTTCACTTTAATGGTCAAGCCTGCACCCGCAGTCCCTTTGACCGTTTTACTTTTGACCGTTACTTTACCTACCTTCGGCTTAGCAGGTGCTTTGCCCTTTTTCACGACTGTTTTGAGAGAAGTCGCGGCCTTTCCTTTAGAAATCTTGATGTGCAGCACTTTGTTTTTGTTCTGATGCTTGATCTTCACACTAAAGGTTCCCTTTTTGCTTGCCGTGCCTTTTCCGAGTAATGTCTTGCCTCTATACACAGAAATAGCAGCACCTGCTTTCGCTTTTCCTGTCACCTTTTGATGCTGATCCTCTACTTTGTTGACAGATGCATTCAGTTCAACAGCACTTAATGCGGCAAATGCATTCAGTCTGCCATGTCCTGTCATCCAATCGATACCCGGAATTTTCGGATCGACAATTGGCTCCTCGTTTTCGTCATAGAAAACGTCATCTTTTCCATCAACAGATGTAAAGGAAATATCATCGGCTGTACTTTGCAAAATATTCCTCACTTGATTTGGTTTTAAGGATGGATTTTTAGAAAGCAGTAATCCTGCTGCTGCTGCAACATATGGTGTAGCCATTGATGTCCCGCTAAGGTAGGAGACATTCCCATCCGGCATTAAGCTTGGAATATCAGAACCCGGTGCAGACATGCTCAGTCCTTTGCCATAGCTTGAGAACTCAGCGGCAATATCCATGCGGTTGCTTGCGCCAACCGCCATTGCGTATTTTGAAGTCGCAGGATAGCCCATTTCTGGAATGCCATCATTTCCGCTCGCCACGACCACTAGTACATTCTTTTGTGCAGCATAGTTCATAGCATATTCAATGACCCTGCTGTAGTAGCCGCCAAGACTCATGTTGATGACCTTTGCGCCTTTGTCCACCGCATGCTTGATCCCAAGAGCAATATGCTCTGTATCTCCAAATCCATAGGCATCCAGCACCTTGACCGGAATAATGCCCGTATGTTGGTTCAGCCCTGCCATCGAGTAATGATTATCGGCTTTTGCAGCAATGATGCCTGCTACATGAGTACCGTGTCCATTGTCATCAATCGCATCTTTATTTCGTCCAATGAGATTCGCACCTAAATCCGTACGAACGGTTCCGCTTAAATCTGTCAAACGGCTGTCGACACCTGTATCCACAACAGCAATTAACGTTTGCTTCATTTTGCTTGTGCCAATTAGTGTATTCATTTGTTCAAACTTCACATCGGCGCCTTTTTTCCCGCTGTTTTGTGCACTGTTTTTCAGCGGCCACTGGTAACCATACTGCACATCATTGCTAAACGCACGATAGGTTTGCACAGGCTCTGCAAATTCAACATTCGGCATGCTGGATAGCTTTCTTGCAGTGCTTTTGATGACGGCTTTGCCTGCTTTTAGTGTATTTCCAGCTGATCCTTGCCCTGCTGGCACATCATAGACATACATTCCTTTAAATAAAGGACTCACTGACTGCGATGTCACACGATTTTCTTGGATTCCATAGCTTTTCATCTTCTTTTTCGCTGATTGAAGCGTTTGGCCATCCTTTAATTTAAAAATGATTTTGTTCGTTTTGACCTTTTCTTCTTTTACAAGCTTTTGCTTCTCTAGTACATAACCGACCGATTTTCCTTCAAGCTGATCGATTCCAATTTTTTGACTCACTGCTTCTAATTCCTTCTTTAAATATGCCGGACTTGCCTCTTTGAGCATATTAAAAAGGGAGCGGATCGCCTGTTGTTCTTTCTCTGTGACGATATGACCGCTGAATGCACCATTTTTCTCTATGTCACTTAGCAGTGATTTTAATGTAAGCAGATGATTGTATACCTTTTGCTGCTCTTTTTGATGTTTGATCAGCTTCGATTTGAGAAACGGCTTTGTTTTTTGAAGTAAACGAGCGAGCTTCTGACCATCTGCTGTTTCATTGAAACGTTTATCTTCGATCGTACGAATGGATTGAAGGATTTCACGCCCATACTTTTTCTCAATAATAATGATTCCAGGCTCTTCTTCTTCAGGAAAAATCGGTTCAGATGGCGGAAGATTGGCTCCTTTATACCCGATTGTATATGCCGCATCCTCTTCCTCATCACGGCTGTCTTCCTCCGAACCTAAATAGAGCACTTTGACAAAGTAAGGACCTGACCATGCATGCGGGAAGTCGATCTCTGTCTCTCCGCTTGCTGTGTCCACACGATATCTGGAATAAGTGTCATCCTTCATCGCTCTGTCCTTACTTGGATAGACCGATATGGACAACATTTGTTTACTTTTTACAGAAATTTTCATATGCGTATGTTTTGCCACCTCTTGTGCAGGTGGCGTAATTTGATACCATGACTCTTCCTTTTCATTCTGTAATGCACCTGAGATGACTTCACCATTTTTCAATCCAATGGCTTCATTGACATTTGTTCCTTTACTGGCAGCTGCTGCATCGTATCCAGGTAATGCTGCCATACATAAAATGATGGCCATGAGTACGATCACACAGGATTTGACCTGCTTTTTGAACATGAAAAGACCCCCTTATCTTTTACGATACCTTGGAAGAATATCACAGAAAGACATTTGGTAGAATCTGTTTTTCACATAATTAAACTCGTTTTAAGCTAGGATTTGAGATAATCAGACAGCAAGACTTATTGCCTCATAAACTTTTTGCCATTTCAAACGGAAAATGATGCTATTTAACCATGTCGAAAAGTACATTACAATCAACTTGTAAGCGCTTAACAAACAAGAGAGAAGGGATCAGCTTGTTCCAAAAAGATCATGTTTTCACACAAGTAAACGGTCAATCAAAGAATGAGATTTTACAATACATTTCCGAGAAAGCTGAAGACCTTCATATTACAAACGATCAGTCGAGGTTATTAGCAGATTTGTTGAAACGCGAAGACGAAGTCTCAACAGGACTTCAGCAAGGCTTTGCCATTCCTCATACAAAAAGCTCCACTGTACAAACGGCTTCACTTCTCTTTTTAGAACTTGAACAGCCCGTTGAATGGGGAAGCTTCGACGATTTACCGACGAGCTATTTATTTACACTGCTGGTTCCACTAGAAGAGGCAAATGTCACGCATCTGAAACTACTGTCAGGCATTGCCACTAGCTTAATGGAGCCTGCTTTCATCGAAAAGATTCAACCTGGTCAAACAGCTGACTATTATTACGAAGTCATTGAACAACAATTGAAAGAGGGGATTACACAATGAAAATTGTCGGTGTCACTTCATGTCCAGCAGGGTTAGCTCATACACCAATGGCAGCAAAAGCATTAGAGAATGCAGGTAAACAGCTCGGACACGAGATCAAAATCGAGCAGCAAGGCATTATGGGACAGGTGAATGGCATTACAGCAGAGGAAGCAAGACAGGCAGACCTTTGTATCATTGCCTCCAATCAGCATATCAACGATGCAGAACGCTTCTCAGGCATTCCCACAGTACGTGTCGAGATCGGACGCGCCTTAAAAAATGCCGAGCAAATCATCACAAAAGCCGTAGCACTTGTTGAAAAGAAAAAATCTGAATCTCAATAAACGTGAGCAATGCCATATAGAAAGGAGCAAAGCAAAATGAAAGCAAAATTAAAAGTCATTGAAGGCCATCTCATGACCGGTATTTCTTATATTCTTCCTGTGATCATCGGTGCCTCACTTATCGTTGGTTTAGCAAAACTAGTCGGGTTAGGGTTTGGTGTTTCAGATTTAAACACCTATAAGGATGCTGGCGGCATTTTACACGGCGCCTATTTAATGGAGCAGGTTGGCTGGACAGGTATTGGCTTAATGAACGTCCTGCTCGCTGGATTTATCGCCTATTCGATTGCGGATAAATCAGG
Source organism: Bacillus sp. SIMBA_154 (assembly GCF_046536015.1). Taxonomy (NCBI): domain Bacteria; kingdom Bacillati; phylum Bacillota; class Bacilli; order Caryophanales; family Bacillaceae; genus Bacillus; species Bacillus sp. SIMBA_154. The sequence continues at coordinate 7,752 of NZ_JAWJBV010000025.1, read as the reverse complement.
TCTTGCGGCCGGTTTTATCGGCGGTGCCCTCGCCAGCTCAACAAATGCTGGATTTATTGGTGCCGTCATTGCAGGATTCTTCGCAGGATATGTTGCTCTTTTTGTGAAAAGAAAAATTCAAATACAAGGCTCTGCAGCAGGGCTCGTCCCTCTGCTCATCCTGCCGCTCATTACCGTTGGCTTAACCGGACTTCTCATGTCCGTTCTGCTGGGCGGGCCATTAGGCGCTTTGAACACGGCATTAATTGAATGGATCAAAGGCATGGTCGCTGACGGAACAAGCACACTCGCGCTCGCTTTGATTTTAGGCGCGATGATTGGATTCGATCTTGGCGGACCGGTAAATAAATCCGCTTGGATGGCTGGTAACGCCCTTTTCCTGTCAGGTGTTTACCTCCCTGCTATTCTCGTCAATATTGCGATTGTCATTCCGCCGCTTGGGTACGGACTTGCGACATTGATTCGAAAACGCAACTTCTCCCCAACCTTTAGAGAAGCCGGACGAGGCGGCTTGGTCATGGGCATTATCGGCATTACAGAAGGAGCGATTCCTTTTACCCTCGTCAATCCTTTGAAATTGATTCCGCTGAATGTCGTCGCTTGTGCTGCTGGAAGCGGGGTAGCTGCATTATTAGGTGTCCATGACATCATGCCGCCAATTGGTGGACTATATGGGTTCTTCTCAGTTGGAAACTGGTGGGCTTATTTAATCGGTGCTCTTACTGGCGCACTCGTTATCGGTATTGGCGCCAACCTGCTTGTAAATTTCTCTGAGAAAAAAGAGCCTCAAAAGCCCGAACATGATCAGAAGCAGAAAGAAGAAGACGATTTTGACCTTGTGCTAGAAGGATAATTTGAACAAAGAAAGGTGTCGTTGATCAATGACTGTCAATGTACATGTGATTCCACATACACACTGGGACCGGGAATGGTATTTCACCACCTCCCGCTCCCGTATCTACTTAATGAAAAGCGTAATGGACATTTTAGACACCCTTGAAACAGATGAAAGGTTCCATTACTTCATGCTCGATGCCCAGGCATCCTTATTGGACGATTACCTCAAATGGCGTCCAGAGGATGAAAATCGAATCAAAAAGCTCGTCACGGCTAAACGCCTCATCATCGGCCCATGGTATACACAAACCGATCAGCTCGTCATTTCAGGTGAATCGATTGTACGTAACCTGCAATATGGAATTGAGCGCTGTCAGCAGTTTGGCCATGTCATGAAAGTCGGTTATGTCCCTGACTCCTTCGGTCAATCCGCACAAATGCCTCAAATTTATCAAGGCTTTGGCATTGTAGATACAGCATTTTGGCGTGGCGTTTCTGACCATATGACGAATCATACAGAATTCAATTGGCGAGGCGCTGATGGCAGTGAAGTCTTTGCAGTGAACCTGCCATTTGGCTACTACTACGGTGGAAATATTCCTGAGAAGGATGAGGAATTACAAGCTTTTATGTCTGAAAAAATCGGTGCGCTGCAAGCAAAGGCGACCACAAAAAATGTCTATTTTCCAAACGGCTTTGACCAGGCACCTATCCGCAAAAATCTGCCTGACTTATTAGAAAAAGCCAATGAACTTGACGAGCATCACTATCAAATCAGCAGTCTAGAAGATTACATTGCAGCGGTGAAAAAAGAGCGGACGCCTTTTGACACATTACAAGGAGAGCTCATTCATGCGAAGCATATGCGGATTCATAAATCTATTTTTTCAACAAGAGCAGATTTAAAAATCTTAAACAATCAAATTGAAAACTATCTCGTTAATGTGATGGAACCCATCTTAACGATCAGCTATTCACTCGGGCACGATTATCCGCATGACACCGTTCGTGATATTTGGTACCTCATGTTTGAGAATGCAGCGCACGACAGCATTGGCGGCTGTAATAGTGACACGACGAATCAAGACGTCTTCTTCCGCTACAAGCAGGCAAAAGAAATCGCCGAGAACCTTGTCGATTTACACATGCGTCTCATCGCCATTCGACTGCAAACAGAGCAAGAAATCACGTTCACTTTATTTAATACATTGCCTTCAAAGCGTTCTGAAGTCATTGAAGTCGAAACCTTTATCACGGAACGTCCTTTTACGCTAAAAGACGCAAACGGAAGAACTCTTCACTACACGGTGAAAAGCAAAACCGATGTCACTGATTATGTCTTGGCACAGCAAATTTCTCTTAATCCAAGCAAAGAGGTGTACATGCCAAAACAAGTATGGAAAGCCGTTCTGATCATTGAAGCAATCGATTTACCATCAGTTGGTTATACACAAGTCAGCATGGTCTTCGATGAATCAAGCGAATCCGTATGGGAACAAACAGAGGGCCGTGTCATTGAAAATACGTATTACCGCATTGCGGCAAATGACAATGGGTCACTCGAGATCACTGATAAACAAACAGGACGAACATTCTCTGAGCAAATGATCTTTGAAGACAATGGAGACGATGGGGATTCCTACAACTATTCACCACCGCGTGAGGATCTTTATGTATCGTCTAAAGATATCTCATCAGCAGGCATCACAGTGTCTAAAAGCGGGTTACAGGAGGAGCTTACCATCCAGCTTCATCTCACTGTCCCGTATGACTTAAAGGAACGATCGGAGCAAAAGGTCACGACTTCCCTCCCAATCACAGCGAAGGTGGCGTTAAATAAAGATGAGGCTGTCATCCGTTTTCATGTTGATGTCGACAACCATGCGTTAGACCATCGTCTGCGTGTACTCTTTGATACAGCCATTGCATCAAAAGTATCACTGAGCGATCAGCAGTTTGGCACAATCGAACGTCCAACAGAGCTGACGCAAGAGCTTGAATGGTGGAGCAATGAGCATTGGGAAGAAAAGCCGATCACCATTGAACCGATGCAATCATTTGTTGCACTTCGTGATGAAGCCTACGGCGTCACTCTTTTGACCGACTGTGTGAGAGAATACCAAATCACAGGCGAAGACTACACAACGATTGCTTACACCCTCTTCCGATGTTTCGGAAAGATGGGGAAAGAAAATCTTCTTTACCGTCCTGGCCGGGCATCTGGGGAAAAAATCGTTGAGACACCTGACGCTCAGCTTCAAGGCGCGCTATCGTTCTCATTTGGCATGCACTATAGCCAAGAAGCAGTAAGCGAAGGACACTTAGCGCTGCTTGCCAAGCGGTATACCACCCCAGTTCAATGCTACGGGCGGGCAGACTTTTTAAACGGTCGTTTAATTTTTTCTTTCCGAGATGAAGAAGAAGACTTACAATCTACTTATAGCCTGCTTGACATTGAAACAGACGGAGCCGTTCTAAGCGCCTTGAAAAAGGAAGAGCATGGAACAGGCATTGTCATCCGTCTCTTCAATCCATATTTAACGCGTCAAACAGCCGCTTCAATCAATAGTTCATCTCTACAACACGGAGAAACAGCGAATTTAGGCGAAACACCTGAAGGACATATACTCAAAGCACAACATGGATCATTACAGATTGAACCGCTCACACCTTGTCAGGTACAAACCTACATTGTAAAGAAAAAATGAACATGTAGGGGCGGGATCCATTTGGATTCCGTCCCTCTTTAATGGAGGGCATTGATCATGAGAATTGGAGGCATTGAAGCAGGCGGTACGAAATTTGTCTGCGGCTACGGAAAAACAGACGGAACGATTGAACACATGACTTCCTTTGCAACAGGGAATCCAGATGAAACATGCCAAAAAGTGATCGATTATTTTACAGAGCATCCAGTCGATGCACTTGGAATTGGGGCGTTTGGGCCGGTCGATGTGAAGGAACACAGCCCAAGCTATGGGACGATTTTAGACACACCAAAAACAGCGTGGCGCCAATTTCCATTACTCTCTACCTTAAAACAAGCGCTCGGGCTCCCTATGAAGCTTGATACTGATGTGAACTGTGCAGCGCTCGGGGAAGCCCGTTTTTCGACTGAAGCAGAAAATCCTGCTTCTTTGGTTTACATCACCGTTGGAACTGGAATAGGCGGCGGTGCATATATTGAAAATCGCCTCATTCATGGATTGCTGCATCCAGAAATGGGCCATGTCACAGTCCAGCGCCATCCTCATGATACCTATGGCGGCTGCTGCCCTATTCACCATGATTGTTTAGAGGGACTGGCATCTGGACCCGCCATAGAAGAACGCTATCATACATTGGCACAAATGCTGCCAGAAGATCATCCTGCCTGGTCACTTCATGCCTACTACCTCGGGCAAATGGCCGCCAATTTATTACTCACTCTTTCACCAGAGCGTATCATTCTTGGCGGAGGTGTGATGAAACAGCCAGCTATGCTGCCGCTCATTCTTGATGAAACAGAGAAGCGGCTTCATGGGTATTTGCAACTGCCAAAGCCTTTAAATGAAATTATCACAAAGCCATCCTTTGACGGATTATCTGGTTTAATGGGTGCAATCGCTCTTGGTACTGATACCTTACAGGCACAAGGAGCGGCGCAATGATGATGACGGCAGATACTCGAACCTATCAGCTCATTCAGCGGCTATTTGAAACGAAAGGGTTCGTGAAGCTGGAGGAGCTAACTGCCTCTTTTCGCTTATCTGACCGCTCCATCCGCAATTTAATTAAAGAAGCAAATGAGCTATTAAAGGAAGCCGGGGCCATCATTAAGACCATCCGCGGGAGAGGATACACTCTCTTAACGAGTGACCAAGACGCTTTCCTGCTTTGGCTTCATCAACAGAAGCTTCCTGCCCGCTCTCTAGTACCCGTCATGCCAGAAGAGCGTGTACGATTTATGATGAGAAAACTATTGCTTCAATCTGACTACTTAAAAATTGATCAACTGGCTGAAGAGCTGTTTATCAGCCGCATGACGGTCAGCAGTGATTTAAAAAAAGGACGAGAACTATTAGCCCGTTACGGCATGACCCTTGTATCAAAGCCTGGCTTTGGCTTAAAGGTTGAGGGAGACGAATTGCAAAAAAGAACGTGCTATGCAGACTTGCTGCTTGAGGAAGAGCCTGCGCTATCAAATATCACCGAGCGGGAGCAGCTTCATTTTCCTGATATTTCTCTTGAAACCATTCGGTCCATTGTGCTGACGAATCTGTATCAGGAATCATTACTCATTAAAGACATTGCCCTAAAAAATTTAGTTATTCATTTAGCCATTGCGATTCAGCAAACACGAAAAGAACAGAGAATATCCGCCAGCACCGAACGCACACAAAGGTCGCCAGTGTTCACTAAAATTGCCGAAAAAATCACTCAGCAAGTAAGCGACACTTTTCATGTTACCTTGTCAGAGGATGAAACAGATTACTTAGTGATGCATCTCTTGGCGAATCAAACGTGGAAAGAAGCTGACCAGCATCAAACGACAGAGGAAGTACGGCAGGCGGTTACGGTATTTCTCCAGTACATTGAAAGAACAAGCGGACATCGCTTTGCTGATGATGACATCCTGCGGAAAGACTTGATGCTTCATATGAAGCCATTATTAAATCGAATCCAATACGGCGTGTCCTTACAAAACCCGCTTTTGCATGAGATCAAAGCGTCTTATCCTTACCCGTTTGACTTGGCTGTCAGCGGACTGAATGCTTTACAGCTGGTGCGTACACCAAATGAAGACGAGGCCGCATATGTTGCCTTGCATATCGCTGCTTCATTTGAAAGAAGTCAGCTCGGCACCTCGCAAAAAAAGAAAGCCATTATCGTGTGCGGATCTGGACTAGGGACGGCAAGACTGCTTGAAATTAAATTGAAGGCCGCCTTTCAGCATGAACTTGAGATTGTCGAGCTCTATTCTTATCAAGATTATGCATTTAGCACCTCTTTGCCCTGTGATGTCATCATCACAACCGTCCCGCTAGCATCAAAGGGAAAACCGATGATTCAGGTCAACGCCTTTTTTGAACATCATGATGTACAGCGCGTGAGTGAGGTCATTCATTTATTAAACGGACACGGTTCACCCTCCAAAGAGCTGATGGGCTTCTTCCAAGAACGATTGACTTTATTGGATGCTCATTTATCAAGCAAAGATGAGGTATTAGACACGCTATGCAGCCGTTTAGAGGCGCATCAGCTTGTATCATCTTCTTTTCGATCCTCGGTGCTTGAGCGGGAGCAAATGTCGTCCACCTATCTTGGCAGAGGAATTGCCATGCCGCACCCGCTCATCACAAATGAAGGCACCTCCTGCGTAGCCATCGCACGCCTGAAACAGCCGATTAACTGGCAGGGGGATCAAGTATCACTTATTTTCTTATTAGCCATTCATAAAGATGACGCTGCCTGCATGAACCAATTTTTTGAGCAAGCCGTCGATTTACTGGACAGTCCAGACCGCATTCACTCACTCAAGAAAGCAAAAACATTTGATGAGCTGATGGATGCATTGTTTCAATAAAATAGAACAAAGGCCGCCCAGTTGTTGATCAGGCGGCCTTCATGTTATTTAGATGTATGGTTCATCAATCGTATATGACATTTTTTCCTTCTTCACTTAACTTTTTTAAAGATGACAGCATATGATGAATTTCTTCATCGGAATGTCTTTCCCACGAACCTAATTCAGCGACTATTTTCAGGGGGAATTTAGATCGATAAGAACGTGTGGGGTTGCCGGGAAATTTTTTGTCGGTCAAATTCGGATCATGTTCGAACTCGCCTAATGGTTCTACAATATAAATTCTCTCTTTTGCATCAGACCTTGCTAATTCAGCACCCCATTTAGCAGCGTTTAATGTGCCTGTAAAATAAATATGGTTCGATTTTTTATCCTGATAATTGGATAAATACAACGGTTCAAGCAGGTCTCCAATCTTCAACTCTGCTTTCGTCCCATGAAAAAATGGACCAGGATCTAAAACCTGTTGCTTATCATTCATACAGCCACATCCCCTATCGTTTTTGACTTGCGTATAACAGTATACGGCCTGATAGGGGTGGAAAACAGTCTATAAATGAGATTGAATTCGGGGTATAATGATAGTAGAGAGTAAGATGGAATTTGTAACCTCTAGCAAGTTGAAAAAACAGCAAGAATACATACAAAGCAATCTTCTTGAAAGAGATAAAAAGCTGTTAGAGGCCATAAGAGAAACTCAAGAAACTAAAAAATTAATTGCGGCAACGGAGCAGAGCAGGAGGAAAAAGAAGGACAAAAAAATGTTGGTGGCAGTTTTGAAAATAGCGTATTGATGCTAGGCAGGAGATCTAATCAGGATTGAAGAAAATGAGGATAAAGTAGCCAATGAGACGTTTGAGGTCTTGGCATGTTGGCATCAAGAATTATATATTATATAATTAACTAAATTTTACTCTGGAGGTGCCTTTTGTATGTCTATTCAAGTGGATGATGATGATATTTTAGAGATGTGTAATATATATGCTCAAGAAACTCATCATAGAGAAGCATTGATTTTAGGAAACAGGAAGGGTCTATTGGAATTAAAAAATGCGATAGATCAGGCTTTAAAAACTGGTAGTGCTGTTGCAAATTTATACCCATCTGATTTTGAAGGATATGAAACTTGTATTGCTTTAGTAGATGATGAAAATCAGTTTGAGAAATTGATGACTCCTTATGTAGAGCAATATGTACAAGATGATGATGCAATTGATCCAATTGAAATTATTAAAGATTACGATGCTAAAAAAGAAAAGCCCTTATAAAAGGGCTCAGGCTGTCGAGAAAATCTCGACAGCTTTATTTTTTTCCTTAAAATTTACATCTCCTCATTTTATAATAGAGAA
>NZ_JAWJBV010000024.1:0-28119 GCF_046536015.1 Bacillus sp. SIMBA_154 | reverse complement strand
ACTGATATATTTTATCAAAATAAGTAAAAACCCCACTTTCACTTCAAGTAAAGGTGGGGTTTGTCTACGGTCTGAAGAGACCGGGAATCCCCGTGTCTCTTTTCTAATGTGTTTGATTGAGATGGCTTTTTCGTCTTGCATAGGTGAAATAGACAACGACACCAATGGCCACCCAAATGAGGAAGGCTCGCCATGTAGTCCATTGAAGTGTTGCCGCCAATATCATACAGATGATGGCACTAATAATTGGAAGAACAGGCACAAATGGTACTTTAAAGGCTGTCTTCATATTCGGATGTTTCTTTCGTAATACGATGACGGCAATAGAGATCACGGTAAAGGCTGCAAGTGTACCGATGCTGACTAAATTAGCGAGCGTCGATAAGTTTACAAATCCTACAATACAAGCTGCCACAGCTCCTGTCAGCCAAGTGTTGGCAACGGGTGTTTTCGATTTCGGATGAACCTTTGAAAAAATCTTTGGCATAAGCCCATCGCGGCTCATCGCAAAGGTTAGGCGAACCTGCGCATACACCAAGGCGATTAAAACCGTCGTAATCCCGATAATCGCACCGGCGGATATGATACCAGCCACACTATTAAGGCCAACGACTTGAAGAGCAAAAGCGACAGGGTCACTGACATTCAGTTTCGTATAGTGAACCATGCCTGTTAAGACAAATGAAACGCCGATGTATAAAATGGTACAAACACCAAGTGCACCGATGATTCCAATTGGCATCGCTTTTTGTGGATTTTTGACTTCTTCTGATGCATTGGCGATCGCATCAAATCCAAGGTAAGCAAAAAAGACAGTTGCTGCCCCTGCGATCACGCCATGAAAGCCCATTGGCATAAAGGGTGTCCAGTTTTCCGGTTTGACGTAAGCGAAGCCTGAAATGATAAATAGAAGGACAATGGCGATTTTGATCAGCACGATGATGTTATTCAGCTTCGTGCTTTCTTTTACGCCTCTTGAGACAATAAAGGTAATGAGTAAAATAATGAGCGCGCCTGGAAGGTTAAAGACGGCGCCATCAGCGGCTCCAGGGGCAGCCGATAAAGCCTTCGGTATGTGCAGACCGAATCCACTGAGCAGTGATTGAAAATAGGACGACCATCCACTTGCGACAGCAGAGAGCGCGACAACATACTCAAGCATGAGATCCCAGCCCATTAAGAAGGCGAGGAATTCACCAAGTGTTGCGTAAGAATACGTATAGACGCTTCCTGACACAGGAATAGACGAGGAGAATTCCGCGTAGCAAAAAGCAGCAAGGGCGCATGCGATCGCAGCCAAGATAAAAGATATAATAATCGCAGGTCCCGCATCTTTCGCAGCAGCAACCCCCGTAATGACAAAGATTCCAGTCCCGACCACACAGCCGATGCCAAGCAAGATTAAATCAAACGTATTCAAAGAACGACTGAGCCGCTTTGTTTGACTTTCAAGCATGAGCTGGTCGAGAGACTTTTTTCGAAATAAAGAACTCATGTTGACCTCCTAATGGATAAATCTATTCGTAAGACGAATGTTAGTATATGCGTAAATGACAATTTAGTCAATTGGTTGAAAAACGCTTTAAATCACTAAAGTGTTAAACGTCACAAACGAAACATTGTGTAAAAAAGAGACATCCGCCGGCATATGGCAGGCGGATGTGGTGACAGACGATCTATGTCTGTTCAGTAAATATTTTTTCGTTGTACATCACACTCGGATGGGTCGGATAATGTCCCGAGGAGGCAAGGTGATGTTTTTTGGCTTGATCGAAATCGCCGAGCTGATCATAACAATAGCAAAGCTGGAGGTGAGGGTACCACGTTTTATATTGTGTGAGTGTAAAGGCTGTATCATTTTCAGGAGCCTTCAGCGCCTGCTCATACCAAAAGATCGCGGCTTGATGTTTATTTTGCGTTTTTAAATGATCCCCGATCCGGCAGCAAAATTCTGGGCGGGGCTGATCATATAAGAAGGAGCGTAATAATGAGGATAAGGCCGCTTCCTCGAAACCTACCGCATAATAGCAGTCAGCTAAATATTGGCATGCGCGAATTTCATCCTCAATCCAGCACTGTTTTGTTGCTAAAAATTCATGGTAAAAACGAATCGCCCTGACATGCTGCTGGTGATCTCTTAATTCATTGGCAAAGTAAAAGAGATCACGAGGCGTCATATCCTCTCCTTTTGCAAGCATGTCTTCATAAATTCGCAGGTTGCGCCCAGGCTCACCAGCGATTGTTTTCTTCCGCTTTTGATGCGTGACGGCTATATCGGCCGGAAAGATGTTGCCACACACTTGGAGAAACTCATGCACGGCCCCGTACCACTGAAAGTTCAAGGCACGCTTCACGAGCCGGTTTCTTCTATATTTAAAATTCACCCGGCCGTCCTCATCAAATCCAACGTGATAAAACATAGAGACGGCATCCACCGCGGGATCAAGTGTCTGCTTGAGGTGAAGAAGTTTTTTTCGGTCTTCTTCAAGCAGGACATCGTCAGCATCCAGCCAGAAGATATACTCTTTTGTTGCATGTGAAAAAGCGAAATTGCGTGCTTTTGCAAAGTGCTGGACCCATTCAAAATCCAGCACCTGTGCTGAAAAGGAGTGAGCAATTTCTTTCGTTCGGTCTGATGATCCCGTATCAACGATGATCATTTCATCTACAATGTCTTGAACAGAAGAAAGACAGTCCGCTAAAACCTCCTCTTCATTTTTCACAATCATACATAAGCTAATGGTTATCATCTTTAGATCACCTCTTCATAGTGTATCGAGCATCGAAAGGAAACATTCTTTTCAGCAGCGGGTTTTTTTAAAACTAGTTTTCTTGTACTGGCTGATTTAAAATAAAGGAAGAATCTATGTAAGGGCTGATAAAAATGAGTTTATTGAATGTTGAAGGATTATATAAAACCTATGGCGAAAAAACGCTGTTTGATCATATTTCTTTTCATATAGAACCAAAGGAACGGATTGGGTTAATTGGACCAAATGGAACAGGGAAGTCAACGCTCTTAAAGGTGATTGCAGGACTTGAATCGTTTGAGGAGGGTGACATCACGAAAGCAGGGACACTTGATATCGAATTTCTCGAGCAAGATCCTGAAATGAGCGGAAATGAAACGATTCTCGAATATATATTTTCTGGAACGGCACCAATCATTCAAACGATGAAGGCGTATGAACAGGCGCTAGCCGATTTAGAGCATGATCCCCAAAATGAGGCAAAACAAGAAGCGCTGATGCGCATGCAAAATCAAATGGATCAGGAGGACGCATGGGATGCGAACCTTTCGACAAAAACGATTTTGACAAAGCTTGGGGTCAAAGATGTGAGCCGCTTTGTTCATGCATTATCAGGCGGCCAGAAAAAGCGTGTCGCGATTGCTAAAAATTTAATACAGCCTGCGGGTTTGCTGATTTTAGATGAGCCGACCAACCATCTAGATAATGCAACAATTGAATGGCTCGAAGGATACTTAAGTCAATACAGCGGTGCTGTCATTCTGGTGACGCATGATCGTTATTTCTTAAATCGAGTCGCCAATCGAATTTATGAATTAAATCAAGGGCAGCTCTATACGTATAAAGGAAATTATGAAGTCTTTTTAGAAAAAAGAGCGGAACGAGAAGCAGAAGCTCAGGTAAAAGAAACGAAACGTCAAAACCTGCTTAGACGAGAACTTGCATGGCTCAGAAGAGGGGCAAAAGCAAGAACGACGAAGCAAAAAGCACGCATTGGCAGAGTAGAAGAGCTGAAGGATCAAAAAGGGCTCGATGCAAAAGGTGAGCTTGATTTTGCTATCGGCTCCCACCGCCTTGGAAAACAGGTCATTGAGGCAGAAGACATGTCGATTTCATTTGCTGGCCAGACACTTGTGGAGCGGTTTACTGATTTAGTCGTGCCGGGCGACCGTATAGGATTGATCGGACCGAACGGGGTGGGTAAAACCACTTTACTCAATTGTTTAGCGGGCAAAATTGAACCGACTACCGGACAATTGGTCATTGGACAAACGGTTCGAATTGGCTATTACACGCAGGATCATAAAGAAATGAATGAAGAGCTGACCATCATTGATTACATCAAAGAAACAGCAGAAATCGTCAAGACATCTGATGGCGCGATCGTGACAGCAGAGCAAATGCTAGAGCGGTTCTTATTCCCAAGATCCATGCAGCGGACTTTTATACGCAAGCTGTCAGGGGGAGAGCGCCGCAGGCTGTATTTATTGAAAGTCTTGATGGAAGAGCCGAATGTTCTCTTTTTAGATGAGCCGACGAACGACCTTGATACAGAGACGCTCAGCATCTTAGAGGATTATTTAGAACAGTTCCCTGGCGTTGTCATCACGGTGTCGCATGACCGCTATTTCCTAGACCGAGTCGTCAATCGCCTGCTTGTCTTTGAAGGAAATGGCCGGATCTCCCATTTCCAAGGAGCTTACAGCGATTACATGGAGCAGGAAAAAGCAGAGAAGCGAACAGAGACAAAGCCTGCTGAAAAACAAGTGGAAGCCGCACCTAAAAAGAGAAAAAAACTATCCTATAAAGATCAGCTTGAATGGGATGGGATTGAGGATCGGATACAGGCATTAGAGGAAAAACACCAGCAGCTTGAAGCCAGTATCGCTGAGGCTGGCAGTGATTTTGGGAAAATCCAAGAGCTGATGGATGAACAAAAAGCCGTCGCTGAAGAATTAGAACAAGCGATGGATCGCTGGACAGAACTGTCGCTGATGATTGAGGAATTAGAAGGCAATTAAGTGTATTGACAAACCCTCGCATTCTAGTCGTTAATTACGTAGAAAATAAAACTAAGGGCTATCATTAGCCCTTAGACAACCACCTGAACTGTAGAGTCACTCTACAGTTTTTTTTGATAAGAGCATTTTGCATAGGCATCATGCTGGTGAATGGACTCCTCATTTCGGCACTCGACTTGGAACCCTTTGATCCAGCTTTCTTCATACAGTTCGACCGCAATTAACCTCGCTACATCCTCTACAAAGCGTGGATTTTCATATGCCTCTTCCGTCACTTTCTTTTCATCAGGTCTTTTGAGCACGGGATAAAGCGGTGCGCTCGCATTGGACTCAATAATGTGTAAAAGAACTGCCTTCATGTCGTCAGGGAGCAATGCTTGTTCAAACAGCTCTACTTGAATGGAAACAGAGCCGCGCTGATTATGCGCGCCATATTCGCTGATTTCCTTTGAACAAGGACATAAGGTTGTGACCTGTGCGTTGCAACCAATTTTACAGGTAAATCCGTTTTTTTCATGAAAATGGGCGTCATATTGCACAGTCGCATGCATCAAACCTGTCTTTCCGCTGATCGGACCCTTTTTTTCTATGTACCAAGGGAAGGAAACTTGAACCGCGGCAGATGGCTGCTTCATTTGCTTGGCAAGCTGTGCCGTCAGTTCTTTTAAGGAATTCACATCAAGCGGTTTGCCGCTGTCATAAAACGAGTGCAGCTGTTCGGTGAGACGGCTCATATGAATACCTTTTTGATGAGCTGGAAGATATGTGCTCAGTGCAAAGGCAGCAGAAGTTGTTTGATGCTGTGGTGTCGTTTCAGACAAAATATGTACAGGATAGGACACGCGGCAGATGCCCACTTGTTCAAGATCAAAATAAAAGTCCTGCTCGGTTTTTTGTATGTCCATCATGTCCTCTTTATGACAAGGCTTCGTTCCAAGGGTTGGCGGTACAGATCCAAATAGCTGATGGCGTTCTTTTTTGGGTGGAAAAGATAGCATGAGGTCCCTCCTATAAATCGTAATAATTCCTGTTTATTTTGCATCAAATGATAAAAGAAATCAAGGGTGAAAAATATAACGTTTACGTTAAGGTTATAAAGGTGTATAATAAAACATGAATTGATGAGCAGGAGGCACTGGCGATGGAATGGATGAAAATTGATCAAGTGGCGAAAAGGAGCGGTCTGACAAAACGGACGATTCGTTTTTATGAAGAGATTGGTTTATTATCAGCACCAAAGCGGACAGAGGGCGGTGTCAGACTTTACTCAGAGGACGACATGGAAGAACTAGAGAAAGTAATGCAGGCAAAAGAGGTACTCGGCTTTTCTTTACAAGAGCTTCAATCGTTTATGGAAATAGGAAAGCAGCTAGAGCTGAATAAAGAAGGTTACTTGCTGTCACTTGATCCGCAGGAACGATTAGAGAAGCTGTTAGATATTGAGGCGCAGCTTCATGAACAGCATCAATTGATTACAAAAAAGCTTGAAACCATTCAATCCTTTAAAAAGGATCTTGAAACGATGAAAGAAAGAGCGGCTCATGCTATTGAGCAATTACAAAAATAAACACCTCTGTGTGTTTATTTCAGCGTGTAGACAAACCCTCGCATTCTGTGTCAGGTCTGCGTGCCGGTGCTCACGAATGTTAAATTCGCTCCGCTCCGGTACTCGTCCTTCCTAGACTGCAAAGGTTTTCTATCACCCTGAAAAGAAGACAAAGGGCTAAAATAAACACCTCTGTGTGTTTATTTTATTTTGTCAACATTTGAAGGAAAGGTTCTGATGGAATGAAGGAAGAAGAAGTATTGAAACAGCGCGCAAGTCTGCTTAGGCAGCCGAAAGCCGTTTGGGCTGTAGCCTTTGCGTGTGTGATTTCGTTTATGGGAATTGGGCTCGTAGACCCGATTTTGCCAGCCATTGCATCACAATTAGATGCATCTCCAAGTCAGGTCTCCCTTTTATTTACGAGCTACTTACTTGTGACAGGCTTTGTCATGTTTTTTACCGGCTTTATTTCTAGTCGTATTGGTGCGAAATGGACGTTATTAGTAGGACTCATCTTTATTATTGTCTTTTCTGCTTTAGGCGGTACCTCTTCAACCATTAACGAATTAATTGGCTTTAGAGGAGGATGGGGCATTGGGAATGCCTTATTCATTTCAACTGCACTCTCTGTCATTGTTGGTGTGTCTGTTGGGGGAAGTGCGAAGGCCATTATTTTATATGAGGCCGCACTAGGTCTTGGGATTTCTGTTGGACCGCTCCTTGGCGGTGAGCTTGGAACCATCTCTTGGCGCGGCCCATTCTTTGGCGTTGCGGTGTTAATGCTCGTCGCTTTTTAGCCATTACGTTTATGCTTCCATCTATGCAGAAGCCTCAGAAAAAGGTGAAATTATTCGAGGCTGTCGGAGCTTTGAAATATAAAGGACTTTTAACGATGGCATCTGCTGCTTTTTTATATAATTTCGGCTTCTTTGTTCTTCTAGCATATTCGCCATTTGTGCTCCATCTTGATGAGCATGGTCTTGGCTATGTCTTTTTTGGATGGGGATTATTTTTGGCTGTGACATCTGTCTTTTCAGCTCCGGTCATTCATCGCAAACTTGGTACATTGACTGCCCTTGTTGTTCTGTTTGCTTCGTTTGCAGTGATTTTATTCGGCATTGGGGTATGGACGTCACATGTTGTCGTAGTCATCTGCGGGATTGTCATGGCTGGGGGAATTCTCGGCATGATCAATACAGTGCTCACGACGGCTGTAATGGGCTCGGCACCTGTTGAGCGTTCGATTGCTTCATCTTCATACAGTGCCGTACGATTTATTGGTGGTGCGATTGCTCCTTGGGTTGCCGGAGTACTCGCTGAAGCCTTTACAGCAAGCACACCTTACTATGTAGGGGCGGCTGTTGTTCTGCTAGGAATGATCATCCTGCTCCTTGGCCGAAAGCATTTGGTGAATATTCAAGCAGGGCATTAATTAGAAAAAATCCTTATATCTGCATAAGATATAAGGATTTTTTGTCGTTATAATACTTTTGTCGTCCAAGATTCGCAATTCCATGTTTCGGTTGCAACATCTTGATAAAATTCAGGTTCGTGAGAAATCAATAAGACGCTGCCTTTATATTCTTTTAAAGCGCGTTTTAGTTCTTCTTTGGCATCGACATCCAAGTGGTTTGTCGGCTCATCGAGAACAAGTAAATTGGTTTCTTCGTTGATCAGCTTGCAAAGACGAACCTTTGCTTTCTCTCCTCCGCTTAAAACAGACACGCGGCTTTCAATATGTTTTGTCGTTAATCCGCATTTGGCAAGGGCAGCTCTTACTTCATATTGTGTGTAAGAAGGGAAGGTGCTCCACACCTCTTCAATACAGGTGTTGCTGTTTTGCTCTTTTACTTCCTGCTCAAAGTAGCCAATGTGCAGGAATTCTCCGCGTTCAACCTCACCAGAAATTGGCGTGATCTCTCCTAGAAGACTTCGCAGCAACGTCGTTTTTCCGATTCCATTTGCGCCGTATAACGCAATTTTTTGCCCGCGTTCCATTTTCAGATTCAAAGGGCGAGAGAGCGGCTCCTCATAACCGATCACTAAATCCTTCGTTTCAAAAATCAATTTCCCGGAAGTACGTGCAGGCTTAAAGTGAAATTCTGGTTTTGGCTTTTCTGCGGCCAATTCAATCATGTCCATCTTATCCAGCTTCTTTTGACGAGACATGGCCATATTTCTTGTGCTGACACGTGCTTTGTTTCTGGCGACAAAATCCTTTAATTCAGCGACTTCTTGCTGCTGCCTTTTATAGGCTGCTTCCAGCTGCTGCTTTTTGACTTCGTACACTTGTTTGAATTGATCATAATCACCGACGTAGCGTGTCAATTCTTGATTTTCGACATGATAAATCAAGTTAATGACACTGTTTAAAAACGGAATGTCATGTGAGATGAGGATAAACGCATTTTCATACTCCTGTAAATAGCGCTTCAGCCACTCAATATGCTGCTCATCCAAATAGTTGGTCGGCTCATCGAGAAGGAGAATTTCTGGCTTCTCTAACAGCAATTTCGCAAGCAGCACTTTCGTACGCTGACCACCGCTCAGCTCTGTCACATCACGGTCTAGCCCAAGATCCGTTAACCCAAGACCTCTTGCAATTTCTTCTACCTTGGAATCAATGATATAGAAATCATTGTTTGTCAGTGCATCCTGAATGATGCCAACTTCTTCTAGCAGCTTTTCTAGCTCATCAGGGTCAGCTTCACCCATTTTTCCATAAATGTCATTCATTGCTGCTTCCATGGAAAATAAATAATGGAAGGCATCCTGAAGGACCTCACGAATGGTTCTTCCCTTTTCTAGTACCGTATGCTGATCAAGGTAGCCGACGCGGACATTTTTAGCCCATTCGACTTTTCCTGCATCTGGCTCTAGCTTACCAGTAATAATATTCATAAACGTTGACTTTCCTTCACCGTTGGCGCCGATTAAGCCGACATGCTCGCCTTTTAATAAACGGAAGGAGACTTCGTGGAAAATGGCTCTGTCACCAAAGCCATGGCTTAAATCTTTAACAGATAATATCATTTTTTACACCTCAAATAGATTCAAAACGGCTAGTGCCTCTCATGATTATATCGAACTGTCCGGCTCGATAAAAGCATCAAAAGAAAAATTGCGTTTCAAAGCTGATTTTGAGATACTTAAGGATAGATTGAATGAGGATAAAGGAGATCGACATGACGGAAACTTGGGCATTTTTTAAAGAAGCAAAGCCATTTATTCAAGAGAACTTTGAAGCGGCTGGCTTCGGGCAACCAACAGCTATACAAGAAAAAACAGCAGAGTGGATTACGAAGAAGCGTGATGTGATTGCAGAATCACCAACTGGAACAGGGAAGACACTTGCGTATGTTCTGCCGCTCTTAAATAAAATTGATGTGAATATCAAGCACCCGCAAGTCTTAATCTTGGCACCTTCAAGAGAGCTTGTGATGCAAATTTTTGATGTCGTGCAAGAGTTCAAACAAGGATCAGACATCAAAGCTGTCTCCTTGATTGGCGGAGCGAACATCAAGAAGCAGCAGGAAAAGCTAAAGAAACACCCGAACATCGTTGTGGCCACACCTGGCCGTGTACAAGAATTAATCAAAATCAAGAAACTGAAAATGCATGAAGTCAAAACGATCGTATTAGACGAAGCAGATCAGCTTCTTGTGCCAGAGCATATGAAAACGATCCAAGCGATCATTAAATCCACATTAAAAGAAAGACAAATCCTTTGTTTTTCTGCGACTTTGAAAGAGGAAACGATTCAACTAATCAAAGAAATGACATCTGAACCA
Organism: Bacillus sp. SIMBA_154; assembly: GCF_046536015.1. Taxonomy (NCBI): domain Bacteria; kingdom Bacillati; phylum Bacillota; class Bacilli; order Caryophanales; family Bacillaceae; genus Bacillus; species Bacillus sp. SIMBA_154. The sequence goes on along the minus strand of NZ_JAWJBV010000024.1, from coordinate 18,011 downwards.
GAGGTGTTGAAAATCGGCAGAAGCCAAGAAGAAGCGCAGAAGGTAGGTCACTATTATCTGTTATGTGATCAGCGGGATAAAGTGAAATTACTGCAAAAGCTATCGCGGCTTGAGGACATGCACGCGCTCGTCTTTGTCCGTGATATCACGAACTTAAGCATTTATGCAGAGAAATTAGCGTATCACCATGTGGACCTTGGTGTGCTTCATAGTGAAGCGAAAAAAGCGGAACGTGCTGTGATCTTGAAGTCATTCGAACAGCGTGAATTCCCGCTTCTTTTAGCAACAGATATTGCAGCAAGAGGCATTGATATTGATGATTTGCCGTACGTGATTCATGCAGATCTGCCAAATGAAGAAGGCTATATCCACCGTTCAGGCAGAACAGGCCGTGCAGGCAAAGAAGGGGCTGTCATCAGCCTTGTCACACATCAAGAGCATGCGATGCTGAAAAAAATGGCGAAAAAGCTGAATATCTCGCTTGAGGAAATTGTGTATAAACAAGGCCAGCTGCATCTTGCGCCTCAACAGGCATAAAAAAAGGACCCGCCAGAAGGCAGGGTCCTTTTCTTGTTATGAAATTTTGACAAGCTGTTTCCCGACATTTTCGCCTTTGAACAGTCCAATGAATGCATCAGGAATGTTGTCAAAGCCTTCGGTAATGGTTTCTTTGTAAGTGAGTTGATCTTCTTTCACCCATTGTGCAAGATCCTTTGCCGCCTCTTCAAAACGATCTGCGTAGTTGGCAACAATAAACCCTTGCATCAATGCGCTTGTTTTAATGAGCTTTGTTTGCACACGCGGTCCAATGTCCTCGCTTGCGCTAATGTTATAAGAAGAAATAGCCCCGCACACTGGAATGCGTGCAAAACGGTTCAAATGATTCATCACTGCGTCAGAAATCTCACCGCCTACATTGTCAAAATACACATCGACACCGTTTGGACAGGCTTTTGCAATAGCATCATCTAAATCATTTGTTGTTTTATAATTAATGGTTTCATCAAAGCCCAGCTCTTTTAAATAAGCAAGTTTATCATCAGATCCGGCAATTCCAACGACGTGTGCGCCCTTGATTTTAGCGATTTGTCCGACAACGGAACCAACGGCACCTGCGGCTCCTGAAATCACAACCGTCTCGCCTTCTTTTGGCTGACCAATTGAAAGAAGTCCAAAATAGGCTGTTTGCCCAGGCATGCCCAAAATCCCTAAGTAATAGGATAATGGCGCAATGGATGGATCAATTTTTGTCAGCGACTCAGCTTTGGCAGTCGAATATTCCTGCCAGCCGAGGAATCCAAGGACAAAATCACCTTTTTCAAATTGAGGAGATGTTGACTCGACGACTTCTCCGACAACACCACCTTGAATCACTTCATTTAGTTTGAACGGAGGTGTATAGGATTTTGTATCCTGCATTCGTCCTCTCATATAAGGATCTACAGAAACATATTTCGTTTGAATCAAGACTTCGCCATCTTGCGGCACGGGTATATCAACTGTTTCAAAACGAAAAACATCTTTTGTAGGTAATCCTTTTGGACGTTTTGCTAATTGAATTTGCTTTTGTTGACTCATGTCAAATCCTCCCTTTCACTTGCATCCTAGTTTTACATTAACTTGATGCTTCTTTTCATTCAAAACATACGGTCTTTTCAAAACACATACAAAAAAGCAGCCACCATCCAAAAGAATGGGACTACTTTTTTTGAAAAGAGACAGAGAAGAGCGGCGGGAGACAACCAAACAGCTGATATACGTCCGCATCACGTTCTTTTAACAAATATTCATTTGCATTTTGCATGGAGGCTTTTATCATATCGCGCGTCACAAAAGGAAAAAGGATATTCAAGTATGAGGACAACAGGTCTTGTGGATCTTGATCAATCGACTCGATATCTCCAATGTTCATAATGATAGAAAAGAGATAATCAATGGAGATGTGAAAGTGCTGTTCAGCAAACAATGTAAGCGACTTTGCTTTTGCTTCTTCAGGATTCCACTTTTGAAAAAGCTGTTTCACCAAATCACTGACAACCCAAGCATTAAACTGCTGCTCCACTGAAAAATAATACATCAGCTCTACCTCATTTCTAGCCTCCAGTATAAGAATTGTACAACAAATCAACAGGAATGAACACGATATTTCAGAAAATTTAGTCACTTTCACAGGGTTTTTGTCAAAAATAAGTCAATAGGCACGGTAAATACATGCAGCAAAATGGATGTGCTCGTGGAAGGTTTAATGACAAAAGTGACGGGTAAAAGATTCGTAAGACGTTAAAGGAGGAATATAAAATGAAACCTGTTGTAAGAGAGTATTCAAATGATGAAACACTTCAACGAGATGTAGAGCAATTAAAAGAACTCGGTGTTGCAAGAGAGGACATTTATGTTCTGTCCCATGACGATGACCGAACAGAGCGTATTGCAAGTCATGCAGATGCCAATACGATAGGTCCAAGAGAAGTTGGACTTAAACATGCTGTTGGGAATATCTTTAGTAAAAAGGGCGATGAGCTCCGCAATAAAATTCAAGAGATTGGATTCACTAAAGAAGAAGCTGAAACATTTGAACAACACTTAGACGAGGGAAAAGTCCTTCTATTTGTAACAGATCATGAAAAAGTGAAAACCTGGGCCTAAACGCAAACTTTAAAAAGCCTCTTGACAAAGGGCTGAAATTTTTATTTTAGCCCTTTGTCTTCTTTTGAAGTCAAGGAAGGACGAGCACTGGAACGAAGCGAATTTGACATTCGTGAGCACCAGAGCGCAGACCTGACAAAGAATGCGAGAGTTGTCTACACGCTAAGCCTCTTACTTTTGTAAGGGGCTTTTTTTCATGTCTTCATGTTTAGATCAGACATCCATCTTTTTTACTGTAATAAGAAAGTTGAATGGATTGGAATAAACAGTAAATCATCTAATTGAAAATGTAGAAATACCAAAGAAAATCATCAAAAAACAGAAAAAATAGTCGAAATATCACAAATAACCACTCGGGAAATAATTATGATATATTTCATTTTTGTCTCAAAATGAAATAAAAATCTTGTGTAATTTAGTAGATAAATTTCTTAGTTCTATAGATTTAAATTGTATTTTTGTGTAGAAATTAGTGTTTTAAGGTCAAGAAACCACGAAAAATACCTGTATTTTCAATTAGAAAATTCATTCTAATATTTAGGAAATAATCTATTGACAAAATAATCTAAAAACAATATATTGGGCTTAATCCAGTCGTTATGGAATTAGTTGTTAAAAAATCTGGTAGGTTTACTCGAAGCATATTCTAGTGAAAGGTGGTGCATGCAACCAAAGGACAAGTGATTCTGAGGGATATACATGTTCTACTAGACTAGAGAAAATGATTTTTTACTTGAAGAAGAAACGGAAGAATGATAGTCGTTTTAAACAATAGTTTGAACTTTCTACTACGATCAATTTGCAAGAAGTATCAAAAAGATGTCAGTTCTTGTATAAGCCGAATAGAGGAATACAAAAGAGAAAGCGCTTTCATTTAAACCTTGATCAAGCAGTGAAGGAGGTGAACTCATATGAAAAAAAGAGACAACAAGCTGAGGCGCCGTATCTTGCGAATGGCTGCATGTGAGGATGAGTGCTGAAAAAGAAGAATGAACATGTGGGATGCTTCTCTTTTTTTAGAAAACAGATTTTTCTAGAAAATCCATCTTTCATTCTATCATAAGGCTTTTTGCTTGAAGACCATCATTGTCAGAAAAGGTGATTGTGAATTGAAGGAGGTCCCGTGATGAAAAAGGCTTTGTACCATGAAGACAGTGGGTTGTATTTAGAAAAAATGCGCATGGCATTTCAAGAACACTATGAGCAAAGAACAGATATGTGGTCCACTGATCCGTCATTAACGGACGCAGCTGTGATGTCATTAAAGGCATGGCGTTCAAGGGAAAAGGATGCACTTGCTTCTGTGCTGGATATCGGGTGCGGGAACGGCCGGGCACTTGAACATTTAAGCGGACTTTCAGCATATGTCGGCATTGATCTGTATGAGCATGAGGAGTGGGAAGGGTTAAAGAAAAAAGACACGATTTCTGTCCATTTCGTTCATCAGGATTTTATGTCATGGTCGAGTGATCAGGGGCGCGAGGTGCAGTTTTATTTAATTTTAGATCATGGCTGTTTTCACCATCAACATCCTGATGATCACGAACGTTACTTAAAGCAGGTCTCTTCTTTACTTCATGAAGGTGGCGTCTTTTCACTTGTTGTATGGGGAGAAGAGTGGAAAACAGGATTAATCGGAGAAGATGGCCGATTTCATTTTTCGTTTTCAGATTCTCAGCTTGGAGAAAGAATTTGTACATCAGGTCTTGAGCTTGTATCGATTGCACCATTAAAAGCAAAGGCCGGAATCAGCCAGCATCATGTCATTGCCGTCAAAATCTAGTACAAAGGAGGATAAACACGATGTATGAAGTGATGGTTCTTGGTGCAGGTTCAAGTCCAAGTGGCTTAAGTGCTGCAATCATTATAGCTGAAAAGAAGTATCATCTATTCATCAATGGTGAGTGGCGAGCCCAGCTGATACGCACTTATGTGACCAATAGCATATAAAGAACCAGAGCTTCTAGTAAAAGGTAGAAAGCAGCTCGAAGCTTACGGAGGTGTTCTTTTAAGAAAGGGCGTGCATGCTCCATTCAAGAATTACCGGATGGTGTCGCTGCTCTTACAGAGAATACAGCGTATGAAGCTCGATTTCTGCTCCTTTGTACTGGACAAAGGCCAGGTCGAAGAGTCGTCGTTCTTCAGGCATTTCTTTTACGAAGATAAAGGGACTTAAACGATGAGAGGCATCGCGCATCCATGGAGCGAATGTATGCACCCGGCATTTGTACAGGCATTTCCTCACAAGCCATGATTGCAGCTGGAAACGCGTGCCCAGGCTGAGGGAGTGTGCATATTCATCACTCCATCACTGCGCTGTCAAAATCGAATTGGGTGCAGTGATGAATAGGGGGGAGACAAATGAACAAGTTTGTAGCTGAATTACAATCAATGATTCATCATTTTTCATTTCAAGAAAAAAACTATTTGCTCGTGGGGCCAGTGAATCTGCCAATCTCTATTCAACATGAGGAAGTGCAGTTTAAATGGTATGCCTTTTCACCTGTTGAACCAGATACAAAGCCAACGATCGAATCCATTGTACAAATGAGTACCACGCAGCAAACATTTTCCTCTTGTCTCCTATTTGGCGACTTTGAAAATGAGGTACCTCCGCTTGTGCGAATTCATAGTGTCTGCCAAACAGGGGATGTGTTTGGGTCACTGAAATGTGATTGCGGTCCACAGCTTGCGTTATCGCTGAAGAAAATCACAGAACACGGAAAAGGCATGCTTGTGTATATGGCCAACCAAGAAGGGCGTTCCATTGGGCTGATGGCGAAAGCATTCACGTATAAATTACAGGAAATGAAACTGGATACGTTTGAGGCCAATCGCCTGATCGGCTGCGGAGATGATGATCGGCATTACGAGGAAGCTGCGGCTGTATTGCACTACTTAAACAAAGGGAAACCATTGCACCTGTTAACAAACAATCCAGATAAAGTCGACTCCATTGCTGCTTACGGGCTTCCAGTTTTACGATTTGATCATACGGTAGAAGCCTCTCTTTATAACGAAGCGTATTTAAAGGCAAAAGCAGCCTCAGGGCATATGGTCGATGAGAAGAAATTAATTAATCAGTAGATGAGTTTATTTAAAGAAGGCGGGAGAAAAGCGTGAAACCTGATATCAATTGGATTCAAATCCCAAGCGGCTATGCAACGATTGGAAGTAATGAAGAAGATATGAAAAAGGCATCAGAATTTTGGAAGGACAAGCTTCTCAATCCAGCCTATGGACGTGAGAAAAAATTTCAAAAATGGCTGTACAAAGAATTTCCATCCTATCAGCCGTATATCAATGAATTTTTTATCTCAGATACAGTCGTACCAAATGAATTGTATCAAAGCTATTGTGATGAAACAGGCCAGACTTATCCGGAAAGCTTAACGAACCCAGAGCTTGGTGGAGGAAAAGACCATCCAGCTTGGGGCATGGATATCGAGGAAGCCTTCTCGTTCTGTCAGTGGCTGAGCGGGAAGCTCGGATATGACGTTTCAATCCCTACTGAAGAAGAATGGGAGTATTCTGCCCGGGGTAACACGAGAAATCAATACCCGTGGGGAGATGAGTTCGATCCTTCTTGCTGCAATACGCACGAATCCAATATCGAAAAAACGACGCCTGTCCGTCATTACGAAAAGGGCAGATCCCTATTTGGACTTTATGATATGGGAGGCAATGTCGAGGAATGGGTCAACACCAAATATCACGTATATGAAGGCGGGATCGAGGTCGTAGATGATTTAACGGAAACAATCGGCAGCGATTACTACATTCTAAAAGGCGGCTCCTTCGCAAGAGGCGGAGATTTATGCAGAGTCGCAAGAAGACACGGGAAGCACCCAGACCCCGTTTTTCGATTTACTGGTTTTCGTCTAGTTACTCGTCAAAAAAACATATAAAGATAGGAGTGTAAAACCATGCATAGAGGACCAATTACATCTGTTTTATCTACTGAGCATGACCAAATTGTCTACACTGGCGGCTATGACCGCTGTATTTATAAGTGGGACCGGGAAACAGGAGAAGGAACGTTTATCGGGAGTCACGAGCATATCATTAACTCTTTATCTCTTTCTGAAAGTGGAAAGTATCTAGCGAGTGCATCGTCAGACTATACCATTCAATTGTATGATACAGGCACACAGACACGAATTCGTACGCTGTTTGGTCATGCGGATGATGTGGAAGCCGTCGCCTTTGCCAAACAGGATACCTTGCTAGTATCGGTATCTAGAGATAGAAGATGCTTAGTATGGGATATCGAAACAGGAGCCATCTTACGAGAATTCCATGGACATAGCAAAGATGTATTAGCTGTATGGATACATGGGGATAAAGCTTATACAACAGGTGATGATGGCTATGTCCTTGTTTGGCTGTATGATACAGGAGAAATTGTGGGGGAAATTGGCCCATTTGATTATGAGCTGGACACAATCAGCGGCAGCAATCAAAAAGAAGTGTTTGCACTTGGCAGAGATGATGGCACCGTCATCATATATGATGCGAACACTTTACAGGAGAAAAAAATCATCAAAGCCCATTTACAGGGTGTAAAGCGTGTGAATTTTTCTCCGAGCGGAGATTACTTGCTGACAGCAGGCTATGACCATTTAATTAAGCTGTGGAATTATGAAACGGGAGATTTAATCGATACGCTGCTGCCTCATAAATATCAATGGGAGCGCTCGCTTGTCTGGACAGAGGATGAGAAGGCCATCCTAGGAGCCAGCTTTGGGAAAACGTATTGTGAATGGTCGATTGAAGAGGGAAAAGTCATATCTGATGAGATTGAACTGGCGACACCGTCTATTAATGATATTGCGTTGACTGATACGGGTGACATCATCACCGCATCAGATGACGGAAAATTCAGAAAAAACGGGATCGAAATCGCAAAATCGACAGGCGTTTTAACAAATGGGGTGGCTGTCGCACGGGATGGAAGCTATTATGCTTGGGGAGATCATGCAAGTCAAGTGCACATTGTACACGAATCATTACAGCAAATGGTCTCTTTTGATCTCAACACAGGCCCAGTCAACAGTGTGTATTTCCACGAGGAGGACCGGCAATTCTATATTGGAACTTACGGCGGTTATGTGCATGTCATTTCGACGGAACACTTAAAGGAAATCGGCCGTTCCAAAGCACATGATTGTGCGGTCAAAGCATTAAAGGTAGAAGGAGATCATATCATCACCGCTGCGGTTGAAGGGACCATCTGTCTTCTAGATAAAAAGAGTTTGTCCTTAAAAGCGGAATATATCGGTGCGACAGAGCTATTAAATGATGTATTTATTGATAGCAAAAGAGACCGCATTGCCATTGTCAGCCGTGACAAGAATGTCAGATTGTTTGATTTGCATACAGGTAGAATTTTAGACCAGCACAATGAGCATCAATATTCCATTAAATCAGTCACTGTCACAGATTCTGGCTATATTGTGAGCGGAGATTATTGGGGATACATCGTTGTGTGGAATCCAGAGTTACATGTGAATACTGGTCCAATCAGAATTGCCAAGAATGGGATTAGTGCAATCAGACAATTAGGTAATGATGTATATGCAAGCTCATATGACGGCGGTATTTATCACATTAGAGAAGATGGTACGCATACGGAAGTACTGCGCTTATTTGAACAATTTCCGAAAGAAGTAATCTCTCATTAAGAAAAAGAATGTAAGCGGGGGATTCTCATGATAAGTGTTTGCAAGGAACATATGAAAAAGGGTCTGACTGTACTCAATTGTCCGCATGTGCTCCTCATTAATAAATATGAATTACGCAAATGCTGTTTCTGTAAACAACGAGCATCGTATAAACTGTTTTATTCCTTGCCTTACTATGATCGATCTGAAAAGAAACGGATGGAAAAAATTTAGCACATGAGAATAGAACTCCTTCATTTTCCTGAAGGAGTTCTTTCCCTTGAAAGAGAAGAAAGGAGCCACAGATGAAAGACGATGTTTTTTATATGAAGCTGGCCATTGCCAACGCAAAGGCAATGAAAGGACAAACCTCACCCAATCCGCTTGTCGGTGCAGTGATTGTTCTACGCGGGGAGATCGTTGGGATTGGTGCTCACTTGAAGGCAGGTGAGCCGCATGCTGAAATTCATGCGCTGCAAATGGCAGGAGAAAAGGCGAAGGGGGCTGACATGTATGTGACACTCGAACCTTGTACGCATCAAGGAAAAACGGGTCCTTGCACAAAAGCCATCATCAAGAGCGGTGTGAAACGTGTGGTCATTGGCACTCAAGATCCGAATCCGCTTGTAGCAGGTAAAGGGATGACCATGTTGAAAGAAGCAGGGTTAGAAGTAGAAGAAGGAATATGTAAACAGGAAGCAGACCGCTTAAATTTGCCTTTTTTTCATTTGATTCAATCAGACCTTCCGTATGTCATATTAAAATCAGCTATTTCAATAGATGGGAAAATTGCAACGGCTTATCAAGAAAGCAAATGGATCACCGGAACAGAAGCGAGAACGGAAGTGCAGCTTTTACGTCAAGAAGCAGATGCGGTGATTACAGGAGTTGAAACGATTATTCAAGATGATGCAGGTTTAATTGTGAAGGATTCATTCATCACTCAGCCCATTCGTGTCATTTTAGATTCAACATTAAGGATCCCGCTTCATGCAAAATGTTTAACAGATCATATGGCAGAAACCATTATTTGTACCTCACGAATGTACGATCAAAAAAAGTATGATCAGCTTGTGCAAAAAGGGTATGAAGTATTTGTCACAAACGGGGAACAACGGACAGATCTTCAAGATGTGTTACACATGTTAAAGAAGCGCTCTGTGATGTCAGTACTTGTTGAGGCAGGAGGCAGTGTGAGTGCGTCATTTTTAGAAGCGTCACTTGTGAATGAAGCTGTTATTTATATGGCACCTTTATTGATTGGCGGGAAAGATGCACCTACTATGTTTGAAGGAAAAGGAATAAAAAAACTAAAAGAGGCGATCCGTCCAGCGGATATTGACTATAGTATGGTAGGAAAGGATTTAAAAATGACGATGAGATTTCAATGAAGAAAAGACCTTGTGCATGGAGTGCAAGGTCTTTTCAATATTTCTAAATAAAATGAAAAGTGTACATACACCTTTCCCCATATGGATGAATACGATGGATAGGGGGGATTCTATGAGAAGATGTAGACAGTGCAGAAAAACATATCCAGCTCATTCGGCCGACCACTACCAAAATGGAAGCTGGTATGATGCGTATAAGGATAATGGATGGGTATGTGATAGTTGTAAGAGTGGAAAACCTGAAAAGTCAGTGGAAAATCTTTGTTGCGGACAGGATCCATGTGTTTGTGGAATACAAGGTTTGCCAGGAAGGGGGGATGGAAAAGGCTCAGCAGGCCCAGTAGATGTAGGGTTAACCCGAATTGTGAATTTTGATCCAGCGGTAGCAGCGACCTATCCACTAGATCAAGTTGTGACATACAATGGCAGTACATATAAAGTGAATAAAGCTCTGCCATCAGGAACACCAAGTACATCGGCCGATTACACGCTATTAGCTGCTGCAGGTTCAGCGGGAGTAAAGGGAGACAAAGGTTCAACTGGTGCAACCGGAATAGGGTTAATTGGAATAGTGGATTTTGATCTAGAGACGGTTTCGACACATACATTAGGTCAAATTGTGACATACAAGGGTAGTACGTATATGGTGAATACAGCATCGCCAATGGGTACCCCAGATACATCTCCAGATTATACGTTATTAGCAGGCGCTGGCAACACGGGAGTAACGGGAGCAACAGGGGATACCGGAGCGACAGGGGTAACTGGTGCGGCAGGAGATACCGGATCGACAGGAGTAACGGGAGCGACAGGAGTAACGGGTGCGACAGGAGTAACGGGAGCGGCAGGAGTAACGGGAGCGACAGGAGTAACGGGAGAAAGAGGAGTAACCGGCGCTACCGGAAAAACAGGAAAAGCAGGAAAAGCAGGGAAAACAGGAGCCACCGGAGCCACTGGTTCAACAGGTGTCACAGGATCGAGTGCGATTATCCCATTTGCATCAGGAACTCCTGCTGTTTTGACGACAATCGGAGGCGGTCTAGTCGGGACATCTAGCTTGGTTGGATTTGGTAACTCAGCGACAGGTGTCAGCATTGTAGGTGGGATCATTGATTTAACAGGAGCCGCAGGAACTTTATTAAACATGGCATTTTCTGTACCGAGAGCTGGTACCATTACTTCATTTGCCGGCTATTTTAGTACGACAGCAGCACTTTCTTTAGTCGGCACAAACATCACAGTGACAGCTAGCTTATTTGCTTCACCGACACCAGATAACAGCTTCACTCAAGTAGCGAGCGTCACATTGGCTCCAGACTTAACAGGGATTTTATCGATAGGTGCTATTTCAAACGGCATCGCTACCGGCCTGAATGTGCCAGTTACACCGGAAACAAGATTACTGGTTGTATTCTCTGCGACTGCAACAGGCTTATCTTTAATTAACACCGTAGCAGGCTATGCGAGTGCTGGTTTATCCATCACGTAATCAACAAACAGGGATGACTTGATTTGAGTCGTCCTTTTTTGTTTGAATGAATTTTCTCTCAACTTCGTAAGAAAAAATGATATGATTTTCTTAGAGTTTATTCGATGAATCTATTTGAATTAGGGGTTGTGGCGGTGAGGATGGGCAAAAGGAAAGTCACTTTACAAACGAAAATATTGGGATTAATTATCGGGCTTTTGCTTGTTGTCATTGCTTTATTGACCATTTGTTTTGGTTTTTTGCAGACAGCAGAAAGGCAGGGACAAGCTGAACAGCTGGCAGTGCAAACCGCTAGAACGATATCATATATGCCGCCAATTAAAGCATCGGTAGCCGCATCAGCATCTCAGAATGAAGAACAGGCAGTGCTCGAGCAAATGAAGGAGCAAGTAAGAGCACATGCCATCTTAATCACCAATCAAAAAGGAAAGGTCCTTTTTCATACGAATCATGAGCATGTTGGAAAAACCATCAGTGTATCTGAAGGAAGGAGTACCCTGCTATTTGGAGGAACCTCCATATCGACGGGTGATTCTGCTGGTGAAATCGTTGTCAGGGGCAGTGCCCCGATTATGAAAGAAGCAGGACAGCATGAAGAAATTATTGGGACAGTCACTGTTGAATTTTTAAAAAGAGAAATCGATCAAGCGACAGCCCATCAACTATTCAAATTGAGTTATATCGCCCTTCTTGTTTTGCTGCCTGGCATATTCGGTGCCATTTTTTTAACAAAGAGTATTCGCAAAGATACATTAGGGCTTGAACCGCATGAAATTGCTTCATTATATCGAGAAAGAGAAGCGATGCTGCATGCCATCAAAGAAGGAATCATTGCGTTTGACCGTAAAGGTGCGATTACGATGATGAATACGTCAGCTGAACACATGCTGCGTGCTTCTTCAGCGCTGCCGCTTCATATTGACCAAGTCTTGCCAAATACCAATCTTCTTTCCTATTTAAAGGCAGAGACGATTGAACCTAACATCGAAACCGTCGTCAATGATAAAACCTTTGTGTTAAATGTGAAAAAAGTGGTGCAGGACCATAGAGTATTCGGGGGAATTGTGAGCTTTCGAGAGAAAACAGAGCTGACAAAGCTGCTGGATACATTGACAGAGGTAAGCCAATATTCAGAAGACCTTAGAGCACAAACACACGAGTTCTCAAATAAGCTGTACGCCATTTTAGGCTTGCTTGAGCTGAAACAAGTGGATGAAGCCATCGACTTAATTAAGGAAGAATATACGCTTCAAAATCGTCAGCACGATTTACTCATGAAGCAAATTCGCTCTCCGAAGATACAAGCCATTTTACTCGGAAAGTTAGGCAAGGCATCTGAGAAGAAGGTCCATTTCCATATTGATGAAAATAGTTCATTGGAGCCGCTTCCAGCTCATTTGAGTTTATCTCACTTTATCACCATTATTGGCAATCTCGTAGACAATGCCTTTGAGGCCGTATTGAATAAGGAAAAGCGAGAGGTAGGCCTGTTCATCACAGATATTGGATTTGATATTATCATAGAGGTTTCTGATTCAGGTGATGGGGTGAATGAAAAAGAACTGTCACATCTTTTCACAAGAGGTCATTCATCAAAGGGAGAAGGGCGAGGCTACGGACTAGCTAATGTGAAAGAAGTATTAGATGAACTTGGGGGCTGGATTGAAGTAACGAACCAAAAAGAAGGCGGTGCCATCTTCACTGTATACATACCGAAAGGCACAAAGGGGGAATAGATTGTGATAAAGGTACTCATTGCGGAGGATGATTTTCGAATCGCTGCCATTCATGAAACCTATATACAAAAGATACAAGGCTTTCAAGTCGCTGGAAAGGCAAAGAGTGCAAATGATATGTGGGAGGCACTCCAAAAAGAACAGGTCGATCTCATTTTGCTTGACGTGTATATGCCTGATGAGCTCGGCACAAACCTTTTGCCGCTTTTAAGAGAACGTTATCCTGAAGTAGATGTCATCATTATTACTGCTGCAACGGAAACAATGCTTCTAAGAGATGCCCTTCATTATGGAGTGGTTCATTATTTAATTAAACCGGTGACAGCCCAAAAATTCACGCAAGTCTTAACCGAATATAAAGAAAAGAAGGACTTGATCAATTCAAAGGATGAAGTCAATCAAACAATGATTGATCTGTTTTTTGGCCATATGCAGGAAGAACCAAAACAAAAGGGTGACCGAGACCTGCCAACAGGCATTAATTCACTGACCTTGGACAAAGTGAAAACACTGATGGCATCAGAGAATAGCGGGATTACAGCGGAAGAACTCGGAGAAAAAATGGGCGTATCACGTACAACAGCGAGACGTTACGTAGAATATCTCGTTACAACGGGAGAATGCCGGGCAGAGCTTGCGTACGGGATCATTGGCAGACCAGAACGAAGATATTATTCTGCCAAAAAGCAAGCGGAGTCATAAAAGATGAAAAAAGGAATACTTCTTGTCATCATGATCTGCCTTTGTATGTCGCTCACCTTTAATGAAAAAACAGCAGAACATTCTTTCCAGCAGCGCAGTCCATTATATATTGTGGTGTCAGGTGTGCCTGACGGTGGATTTGACCAAACGGCTCAGGTGATGAAATCAGTGCTTGAACAAGAGAAGCTGGTGAAACGGCCTGTGAATATCCTTTATCAAAGAGACGGAACGGTGGATAAAGGATGGACGTATATGATGGAGCAAGATGCCAATTATATTAGTTTAAATTCAAGCTTATTATTGAGCCGTAATTTGCTTGGCAGCAGTAACGTAACAATGAATGATGTAACACCACTCGCCATTCTTGCTGAAGAGTGGCAGGTCGTCGCAGTCCCTGTAAATTCTCCTTTCTCAAATGGAAAGGAACTGTTAAACACACTAAAGAAAAAACCAGATTCTTTAAAGATTGGTTTTGCCCCTGACTTTGGGAATGACGATCAAATCTCGTTCGCCCGGGCAGCAGAAATGGCAGGGATTGACCCTTACCGCATTCAATTTTTGAAATTTGACAGTGCAGATGATTTATTTCAGGCGCTCATTGACCATGAGGTGGATGCAGCAACGACTACTATTACAGAGGTGCGTCATGATTATGAAAAGAAGAGGCTAAAACTCATAGCGACCACAACCAATAAGCGATTAGAGGGCTTTGAAGATGTGCCTACATGGAAAGAGCAAGGAATCCCGCTCATCTTTTCTCATTGGCGCGGTGTCATGGGACCTAAGCAAATGAATCAGCACGAGATTCGTGAATGGGATCAGCTTCTTCAAAAAATGACGCAAACCGAGTCCTGGAAAAAGCAGTTAAAACAAAAAGGCTGGACAAGTCGTTATATGAACAGTAAAGAGGCAAAGGTCTTTATGGAAGATCAATTAAGGCGTTATGAGCAATTCATACAAGGAGAAAAAGCGGTCGAGTGAGGCCGCTTTTTTATATGGCATCAAAAAGAACAACGGTTGCACAAAATGAACAAAAAGCATTTATCGACCGAAAAAGAATTAAAATTCATAATATTTACTTCAATTTCAACGTCAGATATGATGACAGAAAGGGTTGGAAATGGGATACCAATAATTAATGAAAGCGTATACAACATAAGGGGTGAATAAAGTGTTAGCAATCTTAGGATTTCTTATGATGATTGTATTTATGGTTTTGATTATGACGAAACGTATGTCTGTTCTAACGGCATTGGTATTAACACCAATTGCATTTGCTCTTATTGCAGGCTTTCATTTCACTGAAATTTCAGACATGATTGTCAAAGGTGTGCAGCAAGTCGCTCCGACAGCTGTCATGATTATGTTTGCCATTTTGTACTTCGGCATTATGATTGATGCGGGTTTATTTGATCCGATGGTGGCGAAAATCTTAAAAATCGTCAAAGGCGACCCATTAAAAATTATTGTCGGAACAGCTGTCCTGACCATGCTTGTCGCACTTGATGGTGACGGGACAACGACGTACATGATTACAACAACAGCGATGCTTCCGTTATTTACGCTGCTTGGCATCCGGCCGATTATTTTAGCAGGTATTGCGGGTGTTGGCATGGGGATTATGAATACGATTCCATGGGGCGGTGCAACACCTAGAGCGGCAAGTGCACTTGGCGTTGATCCATCACTTTTATTTGGCCCGATGATTCCAGTCATTGGCGCAGGGGTTTTGAGTATGATGATTGTCTCTTATTTTCTTGGAAAAGCCGAAAGAAAACGCCTTGGTGTGATTGAACTTGACCAGCCGATCCATGCAAATGAAATGGCAGCGGCACTGCAAGATGACATCAAACGCCCGAAACTTTGGTGGTTTAACCTGGCGCTTACTTTGTTATTGGTGCTATTGCTTGTGTCAGGAAAAGTCAGCCTAACCGTTCTATTTGTTCTTGCTTTCTGTGTGGCGATTATCGTGAACTATCCAAATTTAGATCAGCAGCGTGAGCGGATTGCGGCTCATTCAACAAACGTGTTAGCGATTGCTTCTATGATTTTTGCGGCAGGTGTTTTTACAGGTATTTTAACTGGGACGAAAATGGTCGATGAAATGGCGATTTCGATTGTATCTGCTATTCCAGAGCAGCTTGGCGGATTTATTCCAGTCATTGTCGCGTTAACAAGCGGGATATTTACTTTCTTTATGCCGAATGATGCATACTTTTATGGGGTACTGCCGATCCTATCAGAAACAGCGGCAGCATACGGTGTCGATAAAATTGAGATTGCCAGAGCGTCTATTATTGGTCAGCCGATTCATATGTTAAGTCCACTTGTTCCATCGACTCATTTACTTGTTGGACTTGTTGGGGTATCACTGGATCGTCATCAGAAATTTGGGATGAAATGGGCTGTGCTTGCGGTCGTCGCCATGACCGTCATGGCGGTTCTCATTGGAGCCATTTCCATTTGGTGAATAGAAGAGTGTCCTGCTGTATAGAGCAGGCACTTTTTTTTAGGTCATATTGCCGGGCGAGCTCCATTCATTTGCCCTATACAAAGAAATGCCTGTTCCTCCAAAAGATATATTTTTGAAAAATACTGACACTTTGTCTGTTTTTTTCTTTATAATGCAAATCAACGAAGGGAGAGGATAGCATGTCCAAACGAAAAGGAACAATTCTTTTTGCTGCTGTATGCCTCATAACAGGCAGTTTGTCGATGATGACTCCAGCCTCAGCAAACGCAGACACCCCTTATTATGGAAAAAGTTATGAACAGCCAGCCTCAGTCAAAAAGCTATACCCTGAGCCTGACGAGACGTTCGACACACCTGCCTTTCAGAAAAAAGGAGACACATTTACGACTCAAGAAGAGCTTCAACATTTCTTACGTGACATTGTCCGCAAAAGTCCTTACGCCACGCAGAAACAGATTGGAACATCCATTGATGGCCGGTCTATTCCAGCTCTCTACTTTACAAAGGATCGTCACATCTCTCCACTTTCAAAAAAGCCAACGATCTGGCTTCAAGCACAAATACACGGAAATGAGCCAGCCTCCGGCGAATCTGCTCTTGTTATCGCGAAACGACTAGCAGGTGAAGAAGGAGAGCGTGTACTCAATCATGTCAATATCATCATCGTCCCAAGGATCAACCCAGATGGTTCATATGCCTTTGACCGCAGGCTTGCAAACGGAATGGACGGGAACCGTGATCATATGACATTAGAATCTCCAGAACTCACAGCCTTGCATCAAGAATTTAATCGTTATGCGCCAGAGGTGGTCATTGATGCCCATGAATACGATGTAGGCCAAAAGCAGTTTGAAGATGTTGGCTCATCAGGCGCCCTCAAATATCATGATTTACTCATTTTATCGGGTAAGAATTTGAACATTCCTGAAAGCATTCGTCTGACATCAAATGAGTTGTATGTGAACGGAGTTCGGGAAACGCTGACGAACAAAGGATTTTCTAATGACCTATATTATACAAACACAAGAGGGAAGGATGGAAAGATCGATCTCTATGAAGGCGGAACGGATGCACGAATTGGCCGAAATGCCCTTGCACTCTCGCCAGCTATATCATTTCTTGTAGAAAGCAGGGGGATTGGAATTGGAAGGGAGGACTTTGCCCGCCGCGTCGCAGCACAAGTCACCACTCATGAAAAAATCATTGAGACAACGGTGAAGCATGCCAAACAAGTCAAGCAGCAAATGGTGACGGAGCGGCTGAAACTGGTGAAAAAGGGTCTTCAAACAAACGATGACGATCAAGTGGTCATTCAAGATGATTTCAAAGCACCTGTGAACGATTCACTCGAAATGGTGGATATTGAGAAAGGACAGACCATCGATGTCCCTGTGCGTTTTCATAGTGCGAGCGATGCAGTTCCCGTATTGACAAGAGAGCGACCGACAGCTTATCTCATTCTCCCAGGTCATGAAGGGGTAGAGAGGAAGCTCAGAACATTAGGATTAAAAAGTGTCACATTGCCTGTTGGCGTGAAAGTGCCAGTACAAGCCTATCAGGTGACACAGCGAGAGGAAAAGAGCAAAACAGACATTCAGCTTGAAACAAGACTCGTTGAAAAGAAACGTCAGCTGCCAAAAGGAACCAAGGTGTATTTGACAGCACAGCCACAAACCAATTTGCTGTCACTTGCCCTTGAACCAGAATCAAAAGATAGCTATATGTCATCAGGGTTTATTGCTTCGAAAGCAGGCGATGAACTGCCAGTCTATCGTTTCTTGCTTCATCAGAAGACGTTAGGGATCAAATAAAAAAGCGGCACGCATTGTGCCGCTCAGGCTGTCGAGAAAATCTCGACAGCTTTATTTTTTTCTTAAAATTTACATCTCCTCATTTTATAATAGAGAAAAG
>NZ_JAWJBV010000023.1:0-29547 GCF_046536015.1 Bacillus sp. SIMBA_154 | reverse complement strand
TTTTTCTCTATTATAAAATGAGGAGATGTAAATTTTAAGGAAAAAAATAAAGCTGTCGAGATTTTCTCGACAGCCTGCCTGCTTTTGAAGCAGGTTTTTTTAGTTTTGCAAAAAGATAAAATTTAAGGAAAATTTGTATTGCTTTTCGCCTGTGTCAGATATACATTAAGGGTGTAGTGTTAGATGATCAGACAATGGTAAGGAGATAAGCGGAAAATGGCATGGGAAGTCTTAAGTATCATTGGCATTATCGCATTCGCCATTAGTGGCGCGATTGTGGCAATGGAGGAAGAGTACGATATTCTTGGTGTGTACATTTTAGGGATTGTGACAGCATTTGGCGGTGGAGCGATTCGTAATTTATTAATCGGACTCCCGGTATCGGCTTTATGGTCACAGGGCAAGATGTTTACCATTGCCCTTGTGTCGATTACGATTGTGTTTCTATTTCCAAAGCTCTTGCTCAAGCATTGGAGCACATGGGGGAATTTTTCGGATGCCATCGGCTTAGCAGCCTTTGCGATTCAAGGCGCATTATTTGCTGTGCAAAGAGAGCTCCCGCTCAGTGCGGTCATTGTGGCAGCCATTTTGACTGGGAGCGGCGGCGGGATTGTGCGTGATCTCCTGGCAGGGCGCAAGCCGCTTGTTTTAAAAGCGGAGATTTACGCAGTATGGGCAGCACTTGGCGGCTTATTTGTAGGACTTGGTTTAGCCCAAGGAGAGCTCGCACTGTATCTGCTGTTTCTCATCCTCGTCACATGCCGGGTTTGTTCCTACTTATTCAAATGGCGGCTTCCCGCTAGGTCTTATTTTTTAAATAAAGGGTAAAAAAAGAGGGCGGCAATTTCGCTCTTTTTTTGTTTTATTCGAGCTGGATGTCAGCAGGTCATGCCATTTTCGTGTAAAATAAAAGTAGGTTTTTTATTCATTATTGGAACATTACATGTAATAAAAATTTTGTCATTTGGCTGAATATCTGGATTCAGCCTTTTTTTGCCTAGATGGATTGTCATGTTGTTGGTTTCACTTTTTGCGGGATACTAAAAAAGCACTTATGATCGGACGGATGGATCAAAAAGAATGAAACGCATCTTTGCATGTAAGCAAAACATGACGAACATAATAAAATAGGAGGGACATGTACTAGTGGAGATTTTTCTGGCAGTGCTCGTACTATTAGCACTCATTGCATCATCTAATATTATCAATCGTTTTCTGCCCTTTATTCCAGTTCCGTTAATCCAAGTGGGCTTAGGGATATTGGTCGCAGCTTTTCCTTCAGGTTTACATATTTCTTTAAATCCTGAGCTGTTTTTCGTGTTATTCATTGCGCCGCTTTTATTTAATGACGGGAAGCGGACCCCAAGGGATGAGCTATGGAAATTAAGAGCGCCTATTCTTCTCTTAGCACTTGGTTTAGTGTTTGCAACAGTTATTGTAGCGGGATATACCATTCATTGGATGATTCCAAGCATTCCGCTTCCAGCCGCATTTGCGCTTGCAGCGATTCTTTCACCAACAGATGTGGTCGCAGTGAGTGCCTTATCCAGCCGTGTAAATATGCCAAAAGGCATCATGAGGCTGCTTGAAGGGGAAGGGCTGATGAACGATGCATCAGGACTTGTCGCCTTTAAATTTGCCATTGCTGCAACTGTTACTGGGGCTTTTTCAATTGCTGAGGCATCCTTTAGCTTTGTCCTTATTGCCGCTGGCGGATTATTGACTGGATTTATTCTATCCTTTTTTATCATTCGTTTCCGCTATTTCCTCCGCCGTTTAGGAATGGACGATGTCACAATGCACATCATCCTGCAAATCCTTACGCCATTTGTGATATATCTAGCAGCTGAAGAAATCGGCGTATCCGGCATTTTAGCGGTTGTTGCTGGTGGTGTGACGCATGCAATTGAGCAAGATCGAATGGAAGGGAATTTAGCAAAACTGCAAATTGCTTCTTCAAACACATGGAATATTATTTTATTTATTTTAAACGGCCTTGTTTTCGTTTTACTTGGATTGCAGATTCCGGATGTATCCACAGTCATTTTCCAAGATGAAGCATTTAATAATATGCAGGTCATCAGTTACATTTTAATCATTACACTCTGTCTCATGGTTCTAAGATTCTTATGGGTATGGCTGTTCTGGGCAGGTAACTGGAGTGTAACGAAAAAGCAGAATGTGAAAAAAACGAAGCTGCGCGCTTCGATGCTGATGACATTCTCTGGTGTTCGTGGTGCTGTCACTTTAGCAGGTGCCTTCTCAATACCATTTACGCTTGCGGACGGATCACCATTCCCCGAGCGGCATTTGATTATTTTCCTCGCAGCAGGCGTGATCTTATGTACACTCATTTTAGCTAGTGTGCTCTTGCCTATTTTATCTGAGAATAAAGATAAGCAAGTTGCTGTGGACTTAAATACAAAGATTCAGCATGCGAAACGGAAGCTGCTGAGAAGTGCCATTAAAACCTTAAGAGAGGGAATGAATGAGGACAATAGGGAAGTGTCACTTGCACTCATCAATGATTACCGAATGAAGCTGAGAAATATTCAGCGTGAACCATACCAATTTGGGATGAGAAAACAGGAACGAAAAATCAGATTGCATGGAATTAAAGCAGAGCAAATGAAGCTTCAGCAATTAATTGATGAAGAGAAATTAGATAAAGAAGAAGCCTATGAACTGCAAGAGAGATTTCATGAGCTGGAAATGCTGTATTCAAACTCCTTTAAAATTCGTTTTTCAAAAGTGAAGTTTCTGCGCTTGCTTCAATGGCTCCAATTATGGCGGCCGGATGAGCGTGTTTCAAGCGGCATTTTAGAAAACGAGGAATCGTACAAACAAATCCGTAAGAAAACCGCTGAAGCTGCAGTAGATTCGATCAAACAGCATATGACAGATGAAAATAAACAAACATGTCACCAAGTCATTGGTTTTTACAATCAAGTGATTTTTCGCTGTGAACACGGTCCATCTTTCTTTCAGCAAAAAGATCGTGCCTTTGACAGAAAGAAAAAGGAGCTCAACTTCCAAGCTGTACAGACGATTCGAAATGAAATTCAAACCTTATATGAAGATGGCGAAATCAATCGTGATATTGCCCATCATTTAAGGGAGTATATCAATGACATGGAAGCAGTCTTGCTAACCAATACGTGATGTTGTCATCTCCTCCCCTATGTTTTATGATGAAGAAAGAGAACGAGCAGGGGGAGATCAATGATGGCGTATTATGGAGCAATTGAAGCTGGAGGTACAAAGTTTTGTTGTGCAATTGGCAATGAGTATGGGGAAATTGTAGAGGAATGGACGATTCCTACAGAGCAACCAGAAAAAACATTGCAAAAGCTCATTCCATTTTTTCGAAAATATGAAATTGAAGCATTAGGGGTCGGCTCTTTTGGACCGATCTGTGTTCAAAAGGACGATCCTTCTTACGGTTATATCATGAACACGCCGAAGGTCGAATGGAAGCATTACCCGTTCATCCCGGAGCTACAGAAACAATTAGGAGTACCTGTGTCCTTTACAACAGATGTAAATGCGGCAGCATTAGGTGAATTGACAAAAGGGGCAGCCAAAGGGCTGAACAGCTGTATGTATATCACAGTTGGCACGGGTATTGGTGCCGGAGCTGTTGTGAAAAATGAGCTTCTTCATGGTCATTCACATCCAGAAATGGGACATATCCTTGTCAGGCAGCATGAATCAGACCAGTTTGCAGGTGTCTGCCCAGCGCACGGTACTTGCTTAGAAGGACTGGCAGCTGGACCAGCGATTGAGAAAAGGTGGGGAAAGCCGGCCAAAGAGCTCACTCAGGAAGAATCGGTTTGGGCACTTGAAGCGGATTATTTGGCACAGGCATTGATGCAATACACGCTCATTTTAAGCCCAGAACGGATCATTATGGGCGGAGGCGTGATGAAGCAAAGCCAGCTATTTCCGCTCATTCGAGAGAAGCTTGCTGCATATGTAAATGATTATGTAGACTTGCCGCCGCTTGATACATACATTGTCTCTCCTGGACTTGAGGACAAGGCTGGCATGACAGGCGCTTTGCTTTTAGCCATCGAAGCGAAGAGAAACGCCTGATAATAGAGTTTTGAAGCGCAACATGAGATAATGAAAAAGATGGAATCTATGAAAAAGGTGGTTGTTAACATGGTTAAAAGCTTGAATGATACCGTAACACTGAATAACGGAGTGGAAATGCCTTGGTTTGGTTTAGGTGTATTCAAAGTGGAGGACGGCAATCAAGTGGTAGATGCCGTAAAAGCAGCCATACGAAACGGATATCGCAGCATTGATACGGCTGCCGTTTATAAAAATGAGACAGGCGTAGGGAAAGCCATTAAAGAATCTGGTGTGAAACGAGAAGAATTATTCATTACGTCTAAAGTATGGAACACAGATCAAGGCTATGACAAGGCGCTAGCTGCTTTTGATGCAAGCTTAAATCGTTTAGGTCTTGATTACTTAGACCTATATTTGATCCATTGGCCTGGACCAAACGCAGATACATTTAAAGAAACATGGCGTGCGCTTGAGAAGCTTTATAAAGATGGAAAAGTCAGAGCCATTGGCGTCAGCAACTTCTATGTTCAGCATTTAGAAGAGCTGTTAAAAGATGCTGAGGTTGTCCCAGCGGTGAACCAAGTTGAGTTTCATCCGAAACTGACACTTGTCGAATTACGTCAATATGCAAAAGAAAAAGGCATTCAAATTGAAGCGTGGTCTCCGCTTATGCAAGGAAAGCTGCTAGATCATGACATATTGAAGGACATTGCGGCACGCTGCAACAAATCTGTTGCTCAAGTCATCTTGCGCTGGGATCTGCAAAGCGGCGTCGTGACAATTCCAAAATCAATCAATGAAGAACGCATTAAACAAAACGCAGACATTTTTGACTTCGAGCTTTCTCAAGAAGACATGGAAAAAATCGATGCATTAAATAATAACGAGCGCGTCGGCTCGAATCCAGAGACGATGACGGTTGGGTTTGAATAAATAAAAAATCCCCTTTCTCTTTTGAGAAAGGGGATTTTTTACGTGCTGCTTCGGCGCACAGCCAGCAGCATGATAAAAGACAATATCACAATACAAATCGTCCAAGCCCAAGCAAGCTCCATTCGTCCAGAATCAATGGCCACATAAATAGCAGTTGGGAGTGTTTGGGTTTTCCCTGGGATGTTGCCGGCAAACATTAAGGTCGCCCCAAATTCTCCAAGGGCCCTGGCAAAGCTGAGGACGCTGCCTGACAGCAGGGAAGGCAGGGCGAGTGGTACGGTGATATAGGCAAAGACTTGGAATGAATGAGCACCGTCTACTTTTGCAGCACCTTCAATGTCTGACTCAATCGTAGAAAACCCCGCTTTTGCTGATTGATACATGAGCGGGAAAGCCACAACCGTTGATGCAATGACTGCCGCCCACCATGTGAAGATGACAGGCTGATGGAAGATCCATTCAATGGCGCGTCCAATCACACTATGCTTTCCGAACATGACAAGCAATAAAAACCCTACGACCGTTGGTGGGAGGACAAGCGGCATCATGAGGAGCGTTTCAACGATCATTTTCCCCTTAAAAGATGTTCGCGCCATCCAAAAGCCGATCGTTGTTCCAAAAACAGTAGCCAATAGTCCGCTGACGACGGCAATTTGAATCGACAGCCAAATAGGAGATAAAAATTCTTCAGTCAGCATAGGCATTATTTCACTTGAAAGCCGTACTTTTTAAAAATTGATGCGGCTGTATCTGATTGGAGATATTGAAAAAATACCTTGGCTTCCTCTAAATGTTCTGTCCCTTTTACAATTCCTACTGGATAAATGATGGGGGAATGCATGTCCGGATTTGCCTCAGCTACAATCTTTCCTTTTTTGGAAACGAGGGCGTCTGTCTTATACACAACACCTGCTTCCACATTCCCTGTTTCTACGTAGCTTAGAACTTGACGCACATCTTTACCGTAGACAGCGTTCTTTTTCACTTGATCCCATATGTTCAGCTTTGTGAAAATCTCTTTTCCGTATGTACCAGCAGGAACAGATTCAGGTGTACCGAGAGCAATCTTTCCTTTTACGTGCTGGACGTCTTGAAAGCTTTTGATAGAGGAAGAGCTTTCTTTTGGCACTATGAGGACAAGCTCATTTTGTATGGCATCCTTTGTATGATCCTGATCGATGTCTCCAGATTGGACAAGTTCATCGAAGGGCTCCTCAGCCGCAGAGAAAAAGAGATCAGCTGTTGCCCCTTGAGCGATTTGCTGCTTCAGTGCGCCTGATGACCCAAAATTATTTGTTAATGTGACGTTCGGATGCTGATCGTTAAAGGCGGATTCAATTTCCTTTAATGCATCTTGAAGGCTTGCAGCTGCTGAAATCACAAGCTCCGTCTTTTTGCTCGTATGTGATGACTTCATCTCTGTTTGACATCCGGTTAGGAGCAAACATAGGGTGATGAAGGCTAAGAATGTATACTTCATGTTCACACCTCTCATCATTCAATATCATATGTATCCTTTATTATAAGCAAACTTATTTGACCATTCATAGGCTTTCAGCGTGTAGACAAACCCTCGCATTCGTTGTCAGTCCTGCGTGCCGGTGCTCACGAATGTCAAATTCGCTCCGCTCCGGTACTCGTCCTTCCTAGACTGCAAAGGTTTTCTATCACGCTGAGAAGAAGACAAAGGGCTAAAATGAAGATCATTTTAGCCCTTTGTCAACAATCTGAAAGCCGCCAAATGGCAGCTTTTAATGCTGATAAAAACGCAGTAAATTCCCATTGATCACTTTGTCTGATAAGGAAAGCTCTTTATTGGCTTTTTCTATATAAGGCTGACAAACCTCATCTTGTTCAACAGGCTCTTTTGTTTTTTGGTCATAGCAGGTGTTCTTTGTATAGAGATAATCATCTGTAATAAAGTTCCCATTTCGCAAAACAGCGAAAGGCGTACGTTCGTTAGAAAATAAGTCATTTCCAAATTGAATGGCATCCTTGGATTCAATCCCAAGCAAATGGAGGAGTGTCGGTTTCACGTCCATTTGGCCGGCTGTTTCTGATATTGTCTGCGGTGCTTGATCCGTGATACCAGGAATGTAGATTAAAAATGGCACCCGCTGTAGTTTGACAGCATCCAACGGTGTGATTTCATCCTGCTCGAGCAGCTCGGCCATCGCCTCATGATGTGCCTCTGAGATGCCATAGTGATCACCCATAAGGACGAACATCGTATTTTCATACAGTCCTTCTTCTTTCATGCGGTCAAAAAATGTCTTAATGGCTTCATCTTGATAGCGGACGGTCGTCACATAGCGGTTTAAAATGGTGCTAGACGAATCATATTCATCAATAAATTGATCCTTTGGATCGATTTCAAATGGAAAGTGATTAGTCAATGTAATGAACGTGCTGTAATAAGGAGTCTTCAACTTCTTTAAATAATCAATGGATTGATCAAAAAAGTCGATATCCTTTAAGCCCCAGCCAGTCGAATTCTGTTCATTGACATCAAACGAATCGACATCATAAAAGCGATCAATCCCAAGCGATTCATACATCACATCACGATTCCAAAACGTTTTATTATTCGCATGAAATTGGACGGATTGATAATTCTGTTTTTTCAATTCCTTGTATAACGTGTCATATTCGTTGTCACTCGCTGTGAAAAAGACAGCGCCACTGCTAGATGGATAGAGGGAATTTGCGACAATAAACTCTGAATCCGATGTCTTCCCTTGCTCTGTCTGCTGATAAAATTCATCAAAATAAAAGCTCTTTTTGGCCAGTTGATTTAAAAAGGGTGTGATGTATTGTCCATTCACCTTTTGGTCAACGACAAATTGCTGCGTTGATTCAAGTGAGATGAACACGACGTTCTTGCCTTTAGCAAGTCCAAAGTAGTCTTCGTTTGGTGCACTGTAATCAGCCTTTGTATAGTTGGCTACTGTTGAAAGGGTATCTTCATCTGCAAAGGCTTTTTGTCCAATACGCGCCGTTTGGGCAGCGCCGTCATACAGGTGGAATTGGAACAGCCCAAGGTTTCGTACGATGACTTCTCGATCATAAGAGCTTGTCAGAAATCGAGGATGATCCATCATGGCTGAGCTGACATGAAACAATAGAAAGCTGCAACAGACCGCATAATACGTTTTGATCGTTTTGAATGACGCTTTTGGTGCTAATGGTTTACGCTTTAACAGCCATGCCAGCACCAAGAAATCAATGAGCATCAGGACAAACAGCGGGTGGAACAACTCAGTCATGCTGCTGCCCATATCCCCCATGTTCTTGGCTTGAAATAACACGGGAATGGTAATGAAATCAATATAAAAACCGTAAAAGATCGTATTTGATATCAAGATGGCTGTCAGAATAAAATTTGCGGTCAATAAAAAAACCTTTTGTTTGGTTTCATTTAAAAAAAGAGCAATCCCAAACAAAGGGAGCAAAAAGCTGAGTGGATTGATCAAAAGCAGCCATTCGTGAAACAGATTGGCCGTTCGTATATGAAATCCGAATTGATAAATGATGTATGTTTTCATCCACATGAAGAGGATGGAGTACACTAAAAACCAGTGATCTTTGAAAAACGCTTTCATATATGTAGCTCCTCACCATTCTGTATTCAGCTGCACGGCAAAAACACTTATCTTAAAACTACTAAAAAAATGAGGAATGATCAATTCATATCCTGTCTTTTTTGCAAAACTCTTTTTTCATTCTCTTAGAACTGCAATGGGATGGATATTCCGCAGATGACAGCGATGTAATAGCAGGTGACGATTGTGAGAGCAGCTAGTACGACTTGTTCTCCTGTGCTGCCTGTTTTGACATAGACTGGAAGACGTACTTTGATGGTAGCTGGGAACAAAAATTTAATGCCGTTCACTGTTCCTGCATCAAGGATGAGGTGGCTCGCCATCCCAACTAGTAAACCGATACTTAGGCTGTCATTTGGAATGTATGTGGTCGCAATAAAATAAATGATCAGCAGAAATAATAAACTGTGTGTAAAGGTGCGATGACCGAACACACTACTAATCAGTGTCGAGAGCAGCGGGAATTTCCTGCCGATTTTACTTTTCGTATGACAAAGATCAGGGATAAGGGCACCTGCTGATCCAGCAGCAGCCATAGTGACTGGGTCGAGTCCGTAGTAGTAGGCGGCGGCTGTGGAAGCGGCAATTCCGCCCATGATATGTGTTTTTCCTGTCATGATGCGTACTCCTGTTCTATCTTTAGTTCAAGTACTCACTATATCAAGGGTGAATTCATTCAGCAAGGCTTATTTCTAAAGAAAAAAGGACAAAATGGTTGGCTGATTGGAAAAACATTCTATAATAAGAGAGAAGTCATGTTGATACTAACGATAAGGATGCGATTCGGATGAGTAATGCAGACATTTTAAAAGAAATTGTTCTTGTACATTATGAAGTCAGCCGTAAATTAAACCGCAAGTTACTTGAGTTAGAAAAAGACATCACCCCTCCGCAGATTTATGCGCTCTCTATTTTGATACAAGGAAAAGTATCAGATGCCGAAGAGCTGAAGCAAAGACTCTCTTTAAACCCAGGTGCAGCCTCTATTGCACTCAATAAATTAAGCGAACAGGGCTATATTCAAAGAGAACGAGACAAGGAAGACCATTCACTTGTCAGGTTAGAAGCCACGGAAAAAGGGCTGGCCATTTACGAAAAGCATACACGCATTTTTGGTAAGGTGATTCAACATATGATGTCAGACTTCACAGAGGAAGATTTAAAAACCTTTTTGACTTATTTGCAAAAAATGAGACAGACCTTTCATGATGAATGAGCCTTTCCATTTTGTATAATGCGGCGAACTGTAGCACAAATTAAACAGGCAACCGCATTTTATGAAAAGGGAGGAAACAGCGATGTCATTTTTCCAAAAGGATAAAAAGGCGAAAAGTGAGAAAGACCACAAGCAGGTAGATCAGCTGTTAGAAGAAGCAAGTAAAGAACTAGCAGGCGATCCGCTTCAGGAAGCTGTACAAAAGAAGAAAAACAATCATCAATAAGCAGGTAAAAGGCAGAGAATCATTCCTCTGTCTTTTTTCTATGTTTTTCCCTTTGACAGATGTGAAAATGTTTGATAACCTTCGTGTAGTAAAAATGAATAGAAATCCTCACGCTATGTCTCAGTGAGGTAGAGGTTGCGCGGATGATGAGTCACTCATGGGAGAGATGGAATCGTTGATCATGGGAAAAAGGCATCAGCGCCGAAGTGTAGAGAGAGCTCCAACTTTCTTTATGCTGGGTCTGCATTGAATAAATGCAGGACTGCCACGTCTAAAAGCGTGGAGGGCTATCCGGAGATCAAGGTGTATGTTTTGAAAAGCATGGACTTTTGTTCAGGCTTTTTTTTATGTTCTCAGTGACAAAGATAAGGGTATGCTGTTAAGAAAGTGACCCATTATGAACATAAAGAATGCAAGTCATTGCTTCACAAATATATCAATGAAGATGCTGCCGGGTCTGGTCCAAAGTGAATATAACGGAGGTACGGAAATGGAACAGACAAAAAAATGGGGTTTTTGGTTATTGACGGCATTTGTCGTCGGAAATATGGTAGGTTCAGGCATCTTTATGCTGCCAAGTACGCTTGCCCAGCACGCAAGTCCTTTAGGTGTGACGATGGCATGGCTTGTCACAGGTGGCGGTGTGCTGATGATTGCACTTGTATTTGGGCATTTATCCATTCATAAGCCGCAGCTGACGGCAGGACCACAAAGTTATGCAAGGGCGCTTTTTAAAGATCCGAAAAAGGGAAAAGCAGCCGGTTTTACAATGGTTTGGGGATATTGGGTGGCGAGCTGGATTAGTAATGTCGCCATTATTACGAGCCTTGCCGGTTATTTAACGACTTTTTTCCCTATTTTAACCGTAAAGACGGTGATCTTTACCTTTGGAAAAGAAACGATCACACTTGGTCAACTCATGACCTTTATCGTATGTACCATCCTTCTATGGGGAACACATACCATTTTAATCACAAGCTTAAGTGCTGCAAGTAAATTAAACTTTATTACGACCTTTTCAAAGGTGCTCGGATTCGTCCTTTTTATTGTAGCGGGCTTATTTGCATTCCAAACGGCATTATTTGAGCATTATTACTTCCCGGTTGCATCAGGAGGCGAAGGAGTGCTCGGACTTGGAGGCCAAATTCATCATGCGGCCATTTCCACCCTATGGGCATTTATCGGAATCGAATCTGCGGTTATTTTATCAGGGAGAGCGTCTTCGCAGCGCGATGTGAAACGTGCGACGATTACGGGTCTTCTAATCGCACTTTCGATCTACATGATTATCACGCTGATTACAATGGGCGTTCTGCCGCATGATCAATTGCAAGGCTCAGACAAACCATTCGTGGACGTGCTTCAGCTCATTATTGGGCCGGCTGGCGGGATTGTCATGGCACTGCTTGCGATCATTTGTTTATTTGGCTCAATGCTTGGCTGGATCTTACTCGGTTCAGAAGTACCTTATCAAGCAGCAAAGGCAGGCGACTTCCCAGCAGTATTTGCAAAAACAAACAAAAAAGGCAGTCCTGCCTTCGCTTTGACTGTCACAAATATCATGTCCCAGCTGTTTATTTTCTCAGTCATGTCACGCACGATTAATGAAGCCTTTACCTTTTTAACAACATCAGCGACACTTGCGTATCTCATTCCGTATATCGTGTCTTCGATCTACAGCTTTAAGGTCATCATGCAAGGAGACACATATGAGCTTCAAAAAGGTAATCGAACAAGAGACGGAATCATCGCACTTGTTGCTATGGGATATTCCGCTTGGGTCATTATTTCAGGAACAGCTGATTTGAAAACATTTGGTCTCGGAATAGGTCTGTTCTTAGTTGGTATTCTGCTTTATCCATTCATGTCAAAAGGATTTGCCAAAGGAACGGAATAAGGAAGACGTTTCTCCCAAAATGGAGAAACGTTTTTTTATGATGCAGAGGTTAATCGGTCCACAATAAACTCGAGCTGTCCTTCTAGTGACACTGGGTCATTAAAGAAGTAACCGACGGGGTCTATTTCAAATACATGTTTGTTTTGAACAGCAGGAAGTGATGTCCAGATGCTGCTTTTATACACTTGCTCTCCATTACTTTTAGAGCCGCTCCACGGACTGGTGAAAATATAGTCGCCTGCGAATTCTGGAAGTTTCTCAAGAGAAATATTTGCATAGCCTACGCCGCTATCGATGGCTTCTTTTTTGACTGCCTTCGGTGCTTTTAATTTCAACTCGTCATAAATGATTTCACCGCCGCGTGCAAATGTGTTTCCGAAAATATAAATGCCTTTATCAAATGGCGATACGATAGAAACCGTTTTGTTTCCGACAGCTTTTGTTACTTTTGGTTTCACTTCAGCGATTTTGGCATCCCATTTTGTGATCCAATCTGCTGCTTTTTTCGATGTGCCTGTCATTTTACCGAATTCTTTTAGCTGATCTTTAAAAGAATATTGATTGTATTTAATCGCAACGGTTGGAGCGATTTTTTTGTATTGATCAAATTTCTCATCTTCTCCCCAAGCAATAATCATATCTGGCTTCAAAGCTGCTACTTTTTCGACAGAGGGAGTCGTTCCAAGATTTTTAACCCCTTCCGTTTTTCCTTGATAGAAGGGGTTTTTGAAGATGGGCGCAGTTGCAGCCATCGGGGTCTTGCCAAGTGTAACGAGGTCTCCGTAGTAGCTTTCTGCAAGGAGCACAATTCGTTTCGGATCTTGAGGGAGTTTGACCTCACCTTTTGCATCTTGATAGGTGATCGTGTCATTCTTTTTGGCACCAGATTTTTTATTTGAAGTGCTGCCGCAAGCAGCTGTAAAAAGCATGAGGATGGTTAAGGAAATCAAAAGAAATCCAGTTCGTTTTTTCACAAAGGTTCTCTCCCATTCGAACATTTTTGATAATGATTATCAATATCAATCATATCGTAACATGATGGGAACAAAAATGCATCGGCTATTTTAGAACCTAAATGAAAATAGTGAAATTCTCCTGGTTTTTTTGGTGGAAATAAAGAAAATGATCAGAACAATGATTTCAAAAAGAAAAGAAAGTGATATACTAGACTTCGAGATTGATAATCATTATCACTAATAAGGAATAGATATGAACGGAAAGGAAGAGACTGGTTTTGGGCTCACAATCGAATAAACAGCTGCCAGCCAAAGACGATGCGATTGATATTGTCACGAAGCCCTTTGGAACAGCAGCTGTTATCACCATAGGAATCATCGCTTTAGTATTTGGTCTTTTTTTATCGGTATCACTAGGAGCGGCGAACATTCATTTGCACACTGTATGGGAAGCCGTCTTTCATTTTGATCCACAACAAACTTCACATCAAATCATCCGGGAATTAAGGTTGCCTCGTACAGTTGGAGCTGCACTCGTCGGTTCTTTTTTAGCCGTATCGGGGGCCATTATGCAAGGCATGACAAGAAATGCGCTTGCGTCTCCTGAAATTATGGGCGTGACAAATGGCTCTGCATTTGCGATTGCCATTGCGTTTGCTTTTTTCCCAGGGCAATCTTCTTTTACATTAATTCTTTGGTCATTTGTTGGTGCAGCACTCGGTGCCTCTATTGTGTTTGGTGTCGGTACTCTTTCAAAAGGTGGATTGACCCCAGTAAAGCTCGCATTAGCTGGTACGGCTGTTGGGGCACTTTTAAGCTCCATCTCCTCAGCAATCGCCATCCGGTTTGATGTCGCTCAAGACATGAGCTTTTGGTATGCTGGCGGCGTGGCAGGTGTGAATTGGAGCAATATTCACATCATTATTCCGGTTGCGATTGCAGGACTCATGATTGCGATGGTTCTTGCCCGCTCGATCACTGTTCTCAGCTTAGGCGATGAATTGGCAAAAGGACTTGGGCAGTACACGAAAACTGTCAAGGTACTTGGAATATTGGTCGTCATTCTTTTAACAGGTGCTGCCGTGTCGGTGGCAGGTTCTATTGGTTTTATCGGGCTTGTCATTCCTCATGTCACTCGTTTCTTGGTCGGAGTTGACTATCGATGGATTATCCCATGCTCAGCTATTTTAGGGGCTGTTCTGTTAATTTATGCAGACATTGCTGCAAGGCTGGTCAATGCTCCATTTGAAACGCCAGTCGGAGCCATTACTGCGATTATAGGCGTTCCTTTCTTCTTATATTTAGCTAGACGTGAAAGGAGCGGGATTTAGATGGAAATGGTGCAGCAGGCAAAGAAAAAGAAATACAAACGAACGATGCTCATGATCTTTTTGGCGATCGTCGCTGTGTTCCTTATTAGTTTAAATACTGGAGAAATTCGTATTTCTCCGATGGAGACATTGAAAACATTTTTTGGATTCGGAAGTGAAATGGATGAGCTTGTATTATTCGAGTTCAGACTTCCAAGAATGGTCATCGCTTTACTTGTTGGCGCTTCTATTGCTGTATCAGGAGCGATTTGGCAAGGTGTTTCTCAAAACGGTTTAGCCGATCCCGGTATTCTTGGTGTCAATGCGGGCGCAGGCTTTGCAGTTGTTTTGTTTATTTTTGCATTTCAAGGCTCTATGTCGAACTTAGGTGATTTTACGATTTTTGTACTGCCGCTCTTCGCTTTTGTAGGTGCAGGCTTTGCTGCATTTCTCATCTATGTGTTAGCGTGGAAAAAGGGCATCACACCTGTTCGTTTGATCTTAACTGGTATTGGCGTCAATGCTGCATTTTCAGCAGCAATTGTGGTGATTCAATTAAAAATGAGCCCAAATGATTTTAACCAAGCGATTGTGTGGTTATCCGGAAGCATTTGGGGCTCAAGCTGGACGTATGTCCTGTCTGTCCTGCCGTGGATGCTGATTTTCCTTGTATTAGCAGTTGTAAGAGCACGCTACTTAAATATCATGAATTTGGGTGACCAGCTTTCCTACGGCTTAGGGATTTCGGTTCATAAAGAAAGAAGCTTTCTCATGCTGATTGCCGTTGCATTAGCAGGTGCTAGTGTCGCTGTTGCAGGAAGTATTTCTTTCTTGGGGTTAGCTGCCCCGCACTTGGCGAGAAAGCTTGTTGGACCGAAGCATCAAGGAATGATACCAGCCTCCGCTATGATTGGTGCGCTGCTATTATTACTGGCAGACACACTTGGCCGCGTCATACTGGCACCATCAGAGGTGCCAGTTGGTCTTGTCGTTTCTGCTTTAGGCGCACCTTACTTCATTTATTTATTGATGAAAACGAACTAATGAGGAAGGAGAGTACAACATATGAAATCGCTCGAAACAGAAAAGCTTTGTATTGGCTATAATGACCGTTTGATTGTAGACGATTTAAATATCAGTATCCCAAAAGGCAAGGTGACCACATTGATTGGACCGAATGGGTGCGGGAAATCAACAATTTTAAAAACAATGTCCCGTATCATGAAATCCAATCAAGGAGCTGTTTACTTAAATGGCCAGGCCATCCATCAAACGCCAACAAAAGAAATTTCAAAACAAATGGCGATCTTACCGCAGTCTCCAGAAGCTCCAAGCGGGCTGACAGTCTATGAGCTTGTGTCATATGGACGTTTCCCACATCAAAATGGATTTGGACGCTTATCAAATGAAGATAAACGAATCATCAGATGGGCGCTTGAGGAAACTGGGATGATCGCTTTTCATGACCGGCCAATTGAAGCACTCTCCGGTGGACAGCGTCAGCGATTGTGGATTGCGATGGCACTTGCTCAGGAAACAGAGCTGCTCCTATTAGATGAACCTACGACGTATTTAGATCTTGCGCATCAGCTTGAGATTCTTCAGCTATTAGAACGCTTAAACAGAGAGCAGGGCCGAACTGTGCTGATGGTCATTCATGATTTGAATCATGCAGCGCGCTTTTCACATTACATGATTGCCCTCAATCAAGGAAAAGTCATAAAAGACGGTACGCCTCATGAGGTCATGACCAAAGAGGTACTCGGTCAGGTGTTCCACATTGATGCAGAAATTGTTCTTGATCCTAGAACAAATAAGCCGATCTGTTTAACATATGACTTAATGAATCATGAAAGAAAGCTAGAAGCTGTGAATGGATAAT
Organism: Bacillus sp. SIMBA_154; assembly: GCF_046536015.1. Classification (NCBI taxonomy): domain Bacteria; kingdom Bacillati; phylum Bacillota; class Bacilli; order Caryophanales; family Bacillaceae; genus Bacillus; species Bacillus sp. SIMBA_154. Next base: position 13,448 of record NZ_JAWJBV010000023.1, on the reverse strand, counting down.
AGATGGACAAGGAACTCGGTATGACTACCGAGTTTTTTTGCGTCCCCTGAAAATACCTAATTCTTCCATTTTCTCCAGTTGATATTTTTTCGCTTTTATGCAGAAAAGAGGTACTTTTTTACTTTAGACAATGGTAATATACGGTTAGAGATCATAGCTGGAAAGGAAAGAGATGCGTGGAAACAGCAAAAATATTGATTGCAGATGACGAAGAAGCAATTGTGAAAATGGTTGAACGCGTATTAAAAAAAGAAGGATTTCAACATATCTATAAAGCCTACCATGCAGATGAAGCATTAGATGTTGTCAAAAACGAGGACATCCACCTCTTACTTCTAGATGTGATGATGCCCGGTAAATCTGGCTTTGACGTTCTTCCTGAAATGAGAAAATATACGAAAGCGCCCATTTTCTATTTAACTGCAAGAACGTCTGATGTAGATAAGCTGACAGGCTTTGCGCAAGGTGCAGACGATTACATCACAAAGCCATTTAACCCGTTAGAGCTAGTGGCTAGAATTAAGGCCCACTTAAACCGAACATATATCTCCTTACAGGAGGAGCAAGAAGAGGCTCAAAGCCAGTATGAATATGCCCATTTCTCCTATCATCCTCATGCAGCCGAACTGAAAGTGAGAGGAGAGGTGACGGCATGCTCTGCTCAGCTTCTGTCCTTGCTGAAGTACTTTTGTGATCATCCGAATGTGGTTCTTTCAAAAGATCAAATTTATGAGAAAGTATGGGGCGTTCCATCATATGGTGATAACAACACCGTCATGGTTCATATTCGAAAGCTGAGAGAAAAGATTGAATTAGATCCGAGTCAGCCCGAATATATTGTGACCATCCGTGGTATGGGATATAAATTTATTCCGCATCCTGTGAAGGTTCTTAATTAATTCATGAATTTACGAACAAAACTTTTCTTTCACTTTGTCGGGCAAATGTTTATCGTCATTGCGATTCTGCTGATCGGGAATACGTTCTCTGAGAACCTATATTATAAAAAACACTATGAGAATATGGCCGAAACTGGTTTAACAAAGGCTGATGGTGATACACTCATGAGCTGGCTTTATTTTAACGAGGATGGCAAAATGGAAGCTGAAGACCAACTCAAACAAGCAGTGAAAAAACGTGATGGCTGGCTGCAAGTGATTGATTCAAAAAAACATAGCGTGTATAGCTATCACCTTCCTAAAAATATTCCAACATCCTATCAAAAGGATGAAATGATCAAGATCTTTGAAAAAAGACAATTTAAAGATTACAAGATGTACTTCTGGCCAATTGAGATTGATCAAGAAAGCTTTATCGTGTTATATGGGTTCAAAACGAACAGCATAAAGGTAGCCAATTATCTGAAGCAGCATGAGAAAAATCTGTCTGCACTTTCTCGATATTCGGTAGAAACGAAAGAATTCTTGAAAAGAATGAATGGATCGGTGCACCTGTTCAATGAAGAAGGAAAATATTTAAAAGGCATTCGAGCCAAAAACGATTTGAAACATAACGTAACGGATGTTGAATTGCTCAAGTACCAATCGAAGCCTTGGGAGTTTAGAAGTGACCTGTCTTATATCAAAGTGAATAAAAATCTATATTTGATCGTTTCGGTGCCAAACAAAGTATATAGCCCAGACGAACTGTATGATAAAGAGACAGATGCTTTAAATCAATATACAACCATCCTGATTGCAGGTCTTGCACTCACTATTATTATTGTCATGACATTATGGTACTCGTATCGCTATGGGCTGCCGATCTATCACATTATTCGCTGGCTGATTTTTTTATCAAGAAATAAATTGCAGGAACCAACAAACAGAAAAGGGATTCCAGTTAGTAAAAATAAAAAGGGCCGTATTAAGCGGGAATACCGGTTGTTTGAGGATATCCTCAAAACAATGGATCAGCTCACGAATACCTTAAAAGAGAATGAAGCAAACCGCAGAAAAATTCAAACCACAAGGGAAGAATGGATTGCAGGATTGTCTCATGATTTGAAAACGCCCCTTAGTACGATTTACGGCTATGGACTGATGCTTGAATCCAATCAATATCAATGGTCCAAGGAAGAAGTCATGGAAATGGGACAGGTCATCCGTGAGAAATCAGAGTATATGTCGACCTTGATTGAGGATTTAAACCTCACGTATCGACTGAAAAATGGCGCATTGCCTATTAATCGAAAACCTGTCGAGCTCGGTGAATTCTTAGCATCCATTATGGACGAGTTTTCAAGAAGCTCATTTTCAGAAGATTACCCATCCTCCTTTGAAGATCAAACTGGTGGTGTCATGTTTGAGATCGACAAAGCCTGGTTCAGACGAGTGATTGAGAACCTGCTAGCGAATGCAGTCAAGCATAACCAAAAAGGAACTCATATTACAGCTACCTTATCTGAAACAAATGGGGAAGTTCGGATCGAAATGAAAGACAACGGATGCGGAATGGCACAAGAAACGGTTGATCATTTATTTAACCGCTACTACAGAGGGACAAATACGAACGATCCAACGAATGGAACAGGACTCGGGCTGGCGATTGCAAAAGAGCTCGTCTTGCTGCATGACGGTGATATTCAAGTTGAAAGTGAACTAGATGCAGGAACAACTATTGCGATTATCCTAAAAAAATCATCACCTGTAAAATAGCCAAAAAACGATTTTCTTTTTTAAAGGAGATCGTTTTTTCCTATTTTAGGATTGAAATCAACTTTGTAAACGATTACAATAAAATTGTTAACGTGAACAAATTATTTTTCATTCGATAAGAGAGATGGGGGAGTTTCATGAAAGCCTTTTTAGATGAGCAGTTTTTACTGAACAGTCGAACGGCGGTAAAGCTGTACCATGAGTTTGCAAAAGACCTTCCGATTATAGATTACCATTGTCATTTAAGTCCAAAAGAAATCTATGAAAATAAAACATTCCAAAATATAACCGAAGCATGGCTTTATGGAGATCATTATAAGTGGCGTGCCATGAGAGCAAACGGCATTCCTGAAACACACATAACAGGAGATGCATCTGATCATGAGAAATTTTTAGCGTGGGCAAAGACCGTTCCAATGACCATAGGAAATCCGCTCTATCACTGGACTCACCTAGAGCTGAGGCGATATTTTGATGTAGAGGAACTTTTGAATGAGGAGAACGCAAACATCATCTGGCAGAAAGTAAATGAAAAGCTGCAGGGAGAGGGTTTTGGTGCGAGAGACTTCATTGTGAAATCGAATGTTGAAACGGTTGTGACAACAGATGATCCGGTCGATTCGCTTCACTATCATCAAAGGCTGCGGGAAGAAGGATTCTCTGTGCAAGTGCTGCCAGGGTTTCGGCCTGATAAGGCACTCGATATAACGAATGATCTGTTTGTTGAGTATGTTCAACAGCTGGCAGAGGTTTCAGCTATCACCATACAATCCTATCAAGACTTTTTAAAAGCGCTTCGTGCGAGAATTGATTTCTTCCATGAACAGGGCTGTTTGATTTCAGATCATGCCATCAATGAAATGACGTATGAAGAAACGACAGAGGAAGAAGTCGAAATCATCTTTCACAAAAGACTGTCTGGGCATCGATTGACGGAAGAAGAGAAGATCAAATTTAAAACACAGACATTCATTAAGCTAGGTCAGGCATACTGTGAGCGGGACTGGGCGATGCAGCTTCATATCAATGCGCTTAGAAACAACAATACGAAAATGTTTGAGCGGCTTGGACCTGATACGGGATATGATGCGATGAATGATGAGAACATTGCAAAGCCGCTTTGCCGCATATTAGATCGTTTAGAACAAGAACATGCACTGCCGAAAACCATCCTCTATTCCTTGAATCCTAGGGATAATGTGGTGATTTCAACATTGGCTGGAAGCTTTCAAGATGGGAAGACACCTGGGAAGATGCAGCACGGCACAGCCTGGTGGTTTAATGATACGAAGCAAGGAATGACAGAGCAGATGATGGCTCTTTCCAGTATTGGACTGATCAGCCGTTTCATTGGTATGCTGACAGATTCACGAAGCTTTCTGTCATATACAAGACATGAATATTTCCGAAGACTGCTTTGTGATATCATCGGAGATTGGGTAGAAAAAGGAGAAGCCCCATATGATCTCGAGCTGTTAGGGGGAATTGTGAAAGGAATCAGCTATGAAAATGCCAAGCAGTATTTTCAATTTGACCGAGCAAAGCAGCTCCAGCATCAAAGCAAGATCACGTGAAGAAAAAGGCAGGAAAATGAAAGCGGTTTTATGATAAGATGGTAAAAAATCATAAAAGGCGGAATAGCATGACAGTCACAATTAAAGACATAGCAAAATTGGCAAATGTCTCTCATACCACTGTATCAAGGGCTTTGAATAACAGTCCTTTTATTAAAGAGAAGACAAAACAAAAGATTTTGTCGATTGCAAAACAGCTGAATTATTCACCGAATGTCCATGCCAGAGGCCTTGTATCACAAAAATCATTTACAATCGGTCTATTTTTTACGAGTTTAACAGAAGGCACATCCTCAAGTTTTTTTGTGGATGCGTTAAAAGGCGTTAATAGTGTCATGACAGAACACTATAATCTGTTTGTACGAGGAATTGACGATTTTCACGATTACACAACCATTCATAAACAACGCTATGATGGCATTTTGCTTATGAGTCAAAGCGAGCACGATGAAGCGTTTATCCATCATGTAAAGAAACAGGGCATTCCCATCATTGTGCTGAATCGCCGTGTGGAAAGTAATGAAGTGATGAATATATTAGCTGATGATAGTCAAGGGGCATACCAAGCAGCGCACTATTTTATACACCAGGGGCATAAACAAATCGCCATCATTGAAGGGAAAGAAGGCTTTAAATCGACTCAGGAAAGAAAAGCTGGCTTTCTGCAAGCGTTAATTGATCATCATGTGCCAATGAAGAAAGAATACATGATCACAGGCGACTATCATATGAAAAGCGGCTATGAATCAATGGAAGCCTTGCTGACTCTTGATGAGCCGCCAACAGCACTTTTTTGCTCAAACGATGACATGGCCATTGGTGCAATGAATGCTTTATATGCAAAAGGCAAAACGTGTCCAGGAGATATCTCTATTATCGGTTTTGATGATATTGCATTTTCATCCTATACCACGCCTGCACTGACAACGGTGAAAAAGCCGATTGAAAAAATGTGTGCACTTGGAGCAGAGGCTATCCTTTCAGTCATAAACGGTGAAGAGCAAGAAGAAGATCATATGGAAAAAGTGTATGTACACACAGAGCTGATGATCAGAGATTCAGTCAAAAAGGTGCAGTAATCGGCATCTTTTTAGGGAAAAATGTTCACGTGTGCATAAACATACAGGGAGGGGAAAGCATTTGAAACGATTATCGAAAGCCATATACCCGGCGGCTGAGTATCCGGAAACGATTTTGCAAATCGGTGAAGGGAATTTTATGCGTGGATTTATCAATTGGCACATCCAGAAGCTGAACGACTGCACAAATTTTAAAGGAAGAGCCGTTGTTGTTCCTCCTCGAAAAGGGTCAGTTGCAGCTTTAAATGAACAATATGGCTTGTACACCTTATGTATTCAGGGCTATCATGACCAGAAAGAAATGAATGAACGCATGGTCATCCAATCGATTAGCAGAGGAATCAGTACGTATACCGATTACGAAGGCTTTTTACATGTAGCTGAAAACCCGGATCTACGCTTCGTTTTCTCAAATACGACAGAGGCAGGGCTTGTGCTCAGAAAAGAGGATCGCTTGGAGGATCGACCGCAGGTAAGTTTTCCAGGAAAGCTGACGGCTTTCTTATATCACCGATTTAAAGCGTTTTCTGGAGATGAGCACAAGGGGCTGATCATCCTGCCTTGTGAATTGGTCGAGCACAACGGTGATCGATTAAAAGAATATGTGATCGGCATGGCAGCTGAGTGGGATCTTCCGCCTGCCTTTGTTACTTGGCTGAAGGAAGCCAACACGTTCTGTAATACGCTTGTTGATCGGATTGTCCCTGGATTTTCTAAGGAAGCGGCTGAAGCCGTACAAAAGGAAGAAGGGTATATAGACGAATTGGTTGTCACGGCAGAATATTATCACCTGTTTGTTATTGAAGCTCCTGCCTTTGTTCAAAAAGAGCTTCCCTTTCAAGAAGCAGGACTAAATGTGCTTTTTGTAGAGGATATTGCGCCTTACAGAATGAGCAAGGTCCGCATTCTAAATGGAGCACATACAGCGATGGTGCCGATTGCGTATTCTTGTGGTTTAGAGACCGTAAAAGAGGCTGTGGAAGATGAGCATGTGGGTCCGTTCATCCGACGTATGCTGGAGGAGGAAGTACTGCCAGGGCTGAAGCTTCCTGAAGATGAGCTGTTTCTTTATACACAATCTGTTTGGGACCGCTTTTGCAATCCATTTGTGAAGCATCGATTACTGGATATTGCTTTGAATGGTGTATCTAAATTTCAAACACGTATTCTCCCGTCCTTGCTTGATTATGTCGTGCTTAAGAAACAGCTGCCAATGAAGCTCGTCTTTTCACTTAGCAGTCTCATTTATTTTTACGGAGCAAGCGCAGATAAGGTAAAGGATGATGAGACTGTGATGACATTGATGAAGGAAGCCTGTGAAGGGGAGAACCATTCCAATGAAACGATTGCAGTCCACATTCTTTCAAACGAGCAATTATGGGGAAGGGATTTAACTGATATAGAAGGATTGAGCCGCGCAGTAGCCGATCAGCTTACCTTCATACAGGAGCATGGGATGAGAGCAGCTGTTCACCGAATGCTGCATCATCAATATGAAACTCAGGGGGAAAAGGCATGAAAGACTTTATTGTGATTCACCCTTCAGATAATGTAGGTATCGCTTTAAAAGTGCTTGAGCAAGGTGAGAAGCTGAAGCAGCAAGGGCATACAGTTGTCTTAAAAGAAACCGTCGCAAAAGGTCATAAATTTGCTTTGGCTGATATCAAACAACGAGAGAATATCATCAAATATGGCTATCCGATTGGTCATGCAACGAATGTAATTTCTGCCGGAGAATGGGTGCATACGCATAACATTAAAACCAATCTATCAGGCAAGCTCGATTACGAATATCGGCCTTCTTTAACAGAAAACCCCTATAAAAAAACAAACCTTACTTTTAAAGGATATAAACGAAAAAATGGCGAAAGTGGTATACGCAATGAGCTTTGGATCGTCCCAACCGTCGGCTGCGTCAATGGCATCGCGGATCAAATCATTCAAATATTCACTGCTGAAATGGGCGGAAACATTCATCCTTTTGAAACGGCTCTCGTATTAAAGCACAATTATGGATGCTCACAGCTTGGAGATGATCATGAAAATACAAAAACCATTTTACAAAATGCCGTGAAGCATCCAAATGCTGGAGGGATACTCGTTCTAGGTCTTGGTTGTGAAAACAATGATATTGAGGATTTTCAATCGACATTGGGTGAGTATGACCGTGCGAGGGTGAAATTTTTAAGAAGCCAAGAAGTAGGGGATGAAATTGAGACGGGAGTTGCTTTACTCAAGGACATTTATGACGCGGCGAAAGATGATCAGCGTGAAGAGATTCCGTTATCTGAGTTAAAAATCGGCTTGAAGTGCGGAGGATCAGATGGGTTCTCCGGTATTACTGCAAATCCGCTTTTGGGCAGGCTGTCCGATTTTATTGTGGCCCAAGACGGAACGACGGTGTTAACAGAAGTGCCCGAAATGTTTGGTGCTGAAACGATCTTAATGGAGAGAGCGGAATCAGAAGAGACATTCGACAATATTGTGCAAATGATCAATGGTTTTAAACAATACTTTCTGGATCATCGACAGCCAGTATATGAAAATCCTTCCCCGGGAAATAAAGCAGGAGGAATTTCGACATTAGAAGATAAATCTCTCGGCTGTACACAAAAAGCAGGTACTTCTGACATCAAAGATGTATTGAAATACGGAGAGCTGCTGAAACGAAAGGGACTGAATTTATTAAGTGCGCCTGGTAATGATCTGGTTGCTTCATCCGCCCTTGCAGCGTCTGGCTGTCAGCTGGTGCTCTTTACAACAGGCAGAGGGACACCGTTTGGCACATTTGTTCCAACGATGAAGGTATCGACCAATACCTCTTTATATGAAACAAAAAAACACTGGATTGACTTTAATGCTGGGGAATTGCTTGAGGATGTACCAGAAGATGTGGTGCTAGAAAAATTCATTTCAACGGTTATTGATGTGGCGAGTGGAAAGCTATTAAATCATGAAAAAAACAATTTTAGAGAGCTGGCCATTTTTAAAACAGGTGTCACACTTTAAGGCGACTGGGGGATGAGAAAGTGTCTAAAAAACGGGATTTGATGTATATCACAGCAGGTACGGTACTAACAGGAATTGGACTCGCTCGTTTAGCAAAGCAAGGGAAGAAAGATAAAGAAGCAAATGGTATGGATCATGTGTTAAAGCAGATAAAAGCGCCAATGTTCCCCGATCGTGAATTCAATGTGATTCATTATGGTGCAGACGAAAAAGGGATAGAGCTTTCTACAAATGCTATTCAGTCTGCAATCGATGATGCGCATCGTTTGAAAGGGGGGCGTGTGCTGATTCCTGAAGGAACGTTTGTGACAGGTGCTCTTGAATTGAAAAGCAATGTAGAGCTTCATCTGCATGAGAACGCCTATGTGACATTCAGCCAAGACCCACGCGATTACCTTCCGCTCGCACTGACAAGATATGAAGGGATTGAGCTTTATAATTATTCTCCGCTCATTTATGCTCACCACGCAGAAAACATCGCCATTACAGGAGCTGGAACGCTGGATGGCAGAGGTGATGAGCATCATTGGTGGCCTTGGAAGTATGGAACGAATGGTCAGCCCTCTCAGGATCGAGACCGTCAGCTTCTGTTTGAAATGGCTGAAAAGAGAATACCGGTGGAGGAAAGAGTTTTTGGAGAAGGCCATTATTTAAGATCGAGCTTTATACAGCCCTACCAATGTCAACATGTTCTCATTGAAGGAGTAACAATAAAGGATTCACCAATGTGGCAAATTCATCCGGTGTTAAGTGAAAACGTCATCGTCCGCGGAGTCAATATCATCGGGCATGGGCCAAACACAGACGGTGTGAATCCAGAGTCTTGCCGGAATGTGCTCATTGAAGATTGTTATTTTGATAATGGAGATGATTGTATTGCCATTAAATCTGGCAGAAACGAGGACGGCCGGAGAATCGGGGTCCCATCTGAAAACATTGTCATTCGTAGAAATGAAATGCGTGATGGACATGGCGGAGTGACGATCGGGAGTGAAATCTCTGGGGGAGTCAGGTATGTATACGCAGAGGATAATATCATGGACAGTCCAAACCTCGATCGGGCACTGCGCATCAAAACCAACTCTGTTAGAGGCGGTACCATTGAGCACATTTATTTTAAAAACAATACTGTCAAAAGCTTAAAGCATGAAGTTGTCTGTATCGACATGATGTATGAGGAAGGAGATGCTGGTCCTCACCGTCCTGTTGTACGTCATATTGAAGTAGAAGGGCTAAAAAGCATTGGCGGACGATATGGTGTGAAAATAGCTGCGTACTCACATTCCCCAGTCACACACTTCAAAATGAAAGATTGTGTGATAGAAGATGTGACGTATCCACTTTCTTTGGAGCATGCAGTCGCCCCTTCTTTTCAGAAAGTCGTCATCAATGGGGAACAAATCAACCAATAGCAGAAGGGAAAACAGCCTTTTTACGGCTGTTTCAGCATGTAGACAAACCCTCGCATTCGGTGTCAGTCCTGCGTGCCGGTGCTCACGAATGTCAAATTCGCTCCGCTCCAGTACTCGTCCTTCCTAGACTGCAAAGGTTTTCTATCACGCTGAAAAGAAGACAAAGGGCTAAAATAAAGATCATTTTCGCCCTTTGTCAACAATCTAAAACAGCCTTTTTTACGGCTGTTTTTCTGTTATAAGAACAGAAAATACGCTTTTGGAAATCACATATACAACCTATCTGCACTGTAGTATAATATTCCCGAAATTAGAAAAGAATTGACGAAAGAGATTGCGTCAAGCAGTACATAAATCAGGGGGTTCATTCATGAAAAAGTTAACAGCCATTTGGCTATCTTTATTGCTTGTGATAGGTGTTTTAGCAGGATGTGCAGGTGCTGAAACAGATCACAAAGCAACGGGTTCACAAAATAAAGAAACAGCGGCTGCGGCATTTCCTGTATCGATTAAAGATGCAGCTGGCAAAACAGTCGAAATCAAAGAACAGCCCAAACGGATTGTTTCTTTAATTCCAAGTAATACAGAGGTTGCCTATGCACTTGGCCTTGGCGATAAAATGGTCGGACGATCAGATTTTGACAATTATCCAAAGGAAGTCGAAAAGGTAGAGAAGATTGGCGGTCTTGAATTCAATGTAGAGAAGGTCATTTCCTTAAAGCCTGACCTTGTATTAGCACATGCATCACAGATGGGATCAAAAGATGGATTTAAACAGCTTGAAGATGCAGGTATTCAAGTGCTGACTGTAAATGATGCAACGTCCTTCAAGGATGTGTACAAGTCAATTCAGATGATCGGCGAAGCAGCCGGCGTGAAAGAAGCATCAAAGAAGCTTGTAGACGAGATGGAATCAAAATTGAATGACCTTAAGAAACAAGCAGAGGCCATTTCCAAAGACAAACAAAAAAACGTCTTTGTTGAAGTGTCAGGTGCTCCTGAAATCTATACAACAGGTAAACATACATTTATGGACGAAATGCTTTCTGTCATTCATGCAAAAAATGCCGCGAGCGACCAAACTGGCTGGGTACAGATGACGGAAGAATCGATTATCAAACGAAATCCTGATGTCATTGTCACAATTGATGGTTCCAGCTTAGCTGATCTGAAGAAAAGAGATGGCTGGAATGCGATTCAAGCAGTCAAAGAAAAACAAGTCTTTCAATTGAATACGGATCTCGCATCAAGACCGGGACCGCGATTGGTTGAAGGAGTCGAGGCTCTTGCGAAAAGCATTTATCCTGACACGTTCAAATAAATTCATCATCGCATATACATTAAGTGTTTTACTTCTTGTGGTGAGCATTGGAATGGGAATCTCCTTTGGCAGTTTAAGGATTCCCATTCCTTCTATTCTTCATATATTTGTTCATGAACTATCCGGAGTGCAGGTCGGAACCATTGATTCGATCGATCGCAATATTATGATGAACATCCGGCTGCCGAGAGTGATATTAGCGGCATTAGTCGGAGCAGCGCTGGCGTTATCTGGTGCAGCCTTTCAAGGTTTATTAAAAAATCCTCTCGCTGACCCCTATACGCTAGGGGTATCTCAAGGGGCATCAGTTGGGGCCGTAGCCACACTATTTTTTAGCTTGCAGCTCCCTTTGCTTGGCAGTTTCACACTGCCTTTTTTCAGTATGACAACAGCGCTTGTGACACTATGTCTCGTCCTCTTTTTTGCGCGTCTTGTTCATAAGGGGATGAGCATCTCCTCTTTAATCTTGACAGGGGTGATTTTCAGCTCTTTTTTGGGTGCGCTCATTTCATTAATGATTGCGTTAACGGGTGATGATCTAAAAGAGATGATTCATTGGCTTCTTGGCAGTGTGTCTATGAGGGGCTGGCGTTATATTGCCCTTTTCCTCCCTTTCTTTCTCGTTGGTACCTTTGCGCTCATGTTGATGGGACGAGATTTGAATGTCATGACGTATGGCGAAGAAAAGGCAAAACTATTAGGGGTACACGTGAAAAGGAGCAAATATATGGTTCTGCTTGCTGGCTCGATTCTGACTGGAAGTGCGGTAGCGGTATCAGGAACGATCGGATTTGTGGGACTTGTGATCCCGCATTTTATCCGTCTTTTAGCCATAACGGATCACCGGCATCTGCTGCCTTTGTCTATGCTGAACGGCGCTTCCTTTCTCGTTTTAGCAGATGTGTTATCCCGTACCATCATTGAGCCGACTGAATTGCCTATTGGCATCATTACTGCGTTAATTGGTGCACCTGTATTTGGCATCATCCTCATTCGCAGATATAGAGGAGGAACGCATCTATGATTCAAGTGAAGGAAGTCAAAGGTGGGTATGGTGAGAAAGAGGTCATTCGTGGCATCAGTTTTGAGGTGAAGCAAGGAGAATTTCTCGGTATACTTGGACCAAATGGGAGCGGCAAGACGACCTTGCTCAAAATGATAGCAGGTATTTTAGCACCAGAGAGCGGTCAAGTACGCCTAAGCGGTCATCTGGTTCAATCCTACCGGCCAAAGACGCTTGCACAAAAACTAGCTGTTTTACCGCAGAAAACCGAGCAGGCCTTCTCATTTACAGTCGAAGAAACTGTTCAATTTGGGCGTTATCCTTATCAAAAAGGATGGCTGCAATCTGTCACGAAAGAAGATGTGCAGGTCGTAAGCAGAGTGATGGAACAAACGGATGTTGCTCAATTTAAGGATCAATCTATCCATGAGTTAAGCGGGGGAGAACAGCAGCGCGTGTATTTGGCTCAGGCATTAGCTCAGCAGCCTGAATATTTATTGCTGGATGAACCAACAAGTTTTCTTGATTTAGCCTATCAAAAAGAATTGCTTGATTTAATTAAAGAAGAGACCACTTCCTCTAGATTAACGGTGGTCGGTGTGTTTCATGATGTAAACATCGCCAGTCTGTATTGCGATCGGCTGCTGCTGATTCATGAAGGAAAGGCTGAAATGTTAGGACAGCCGCATCACGTCTTGACGACAGAGCGGATCAACCGTGTGTATGAAACGAATGTTACACCGCTCCAGCATCCACTGCGAGCAAACCCACAGCTGATGATTGAGCCTGCTGCCACTTCTAAAGCATCAAGTGTGAAGTTAGCGGATGGCTGGAGAACACATGGCTCAAAAGGAATGACGTTTTCCATCAAACAGCCGCTTCGCATACTTTCTTCACATGAGAAAAGCGGAGGCTTCTTTTGGAAAAGATCACTCGGAACGGGAACTGAAACTCTTCATGAAATGCTAGATGGTTGTGAAGGCAGCTTGTTTCTCCGCCAATCTGATGGACCAAAGCAATACGCCGCAGAAGACAATGAAGAGGATATAGTTCTTTACGGGATGCGTCAGCAAGAAAAGCTGACCGTTTGGCTTGTGCTGAAAGGGTCTTTATCAGATGGAGCGTCTATTCAGCTGATGTGTCAGCTTATGCAGATCATTCAACAAGAGACGAGCATCCCCATCCATCATCTTTGTATCGCTTCTGCCAATGCCATAGAGAAGGAACCTGATGTTATTTTACACGAAAGATTACGAAAAAAAGTGCACCGTCTTCTACATACATTGGATGCAATTAAAAAGTGAACGGACTCGTTCACTCAGATTGTAGAGAAACTCATGTTTTTCTACAATCTTTTTTATTTTTAACGTATGTATGAAGAATGAAATGTATT
>NZ_JAWJBV010000022.1:0-44079 GCF_046536015.1 Bacillus sp. SIMBA_154 | reverse complement strand
AACTGATATATTTTATCAAAATAAGTAAAAACCCCACTTTCACTTCAAGTAAAGGTGGGGTTTGTCTACGGTCTGAGACTAGCGCCATGCTAGTCTTTTTATGATGATGACGACACATCTCCTTTTTTCTTGATGCTTGCTGTAATGAGCTGTGTCAATGTGTCAGATCCTTTTGTTGAAAGATGGACACCATCTGGCTGAAAATAGGCTGGCTGTCCTGTAGCGGCCGAATGCCAATCGACCAAGGTCACATTGCGATGTTGATCGGCCACTCGCTGGATCACTGCATTCACATCATTTTCCCAAGACCTTGGAACTCTCGTGTTCACAAGGAAAATGTGTGCTTTTGAAAAATGCTGAATGAATGATGTCAAAGTGCCCTCAGTAAAATAACCATTTGTCCCAAGCTCAATAATAATGGCGGAATCAGCATGATTCAATGAAGCATATTGAGGGGCGATACTGATGGCTTCATTCATTTGTCTGCCAACCTTCGCATCAATGGTGATTTGTTCATATACCTTTTCGAGATTAGGAGCAATATCTAACATGACGGAATCACCAATGGCGAGAATTTGATGAAATTGTTTGTGATCTCCTGCTTTTTTTCCGTGTTTTTCTTTCTTTTTCTTTGCTTTTGATTCCGAAGGGTCAGGGTCTCCTGCTTTTTTTGGTGCCGTCTTAATTTGTGTCACTTCCTTGGCATGTGGGGATGTATGAGACGAGCTAGACATGCCAATTGTAAACAAAATCAAGAGAGCTGCGGTAATCCCAAGGAACACTTTATTGGACATAGACCATTGTTTGATTCCTTTTTTCCAAATAGACCAAGAGGCAAAATATTGTCTGAATCCAAGCTGTCGAATGGGCTGTTCGATCCAGCGATAGGAAGCCTCTGCAATCAGTAGAATTGCCATGAGCTGCAATGTGACACGCCCCATGGAAGGCTGTCCAATTTCAATAACCGGTGTGGTCAGCACAATGATGGGATAATGCCACAGGTAAATGCCATAAGACCGCTTCCCAAGCCAGACGAGGGGTTTAAAGGACAGCCATTTCCCCACGAGACTTGCAGGGTGGCATATGCATGCAATTAAGATTGCTGCATTAAGACAGAATAAAAACATACCGCCCTGGTAGAGAAAGCTGTCAAATTCGTCCACTGCATAAACACATAGAAGGAAAATCGCAAACGAACCAAATCCAGCGATATGTAAAATACGTCTGCCAACAGGAAGTAATTTTCTGCTAGACAGTCTTTGCATCGGCCAAACAAATGCGAGACTGCACCCAATCAGGAGCGCAAATGCACGAGTGTCTGTTCCATAATAAACCCTGCTTGGGTCAGTATCTGGCGAATAGAGAATCGCCATCCATAAGGCGGAGACGAGTGCAAGGCCAAAGGTGATCATGGGGAGGTGGGCTCTATTTTTCATCCATTTCAGTCCAGCAATCAACAGCACCGGCCAAATAATATAAAATTGCTCTTCTATTGCCAAAGACCATAAATTTTTCAGTGGAGATACAGCATTGAAGCTGTCAAAGTAAGAAAGCTGATGAAAAATGTACCACCAGTTACTCACATAAAAAAAGGATGATAAGGCATCGCCACGAATGGACAATAATGCGTTTGAACCAGCAATGGCGCACCAGCTGACAGTTAAAAAAATCATGATGTAGGCAGCTGGAAGAAGCCTTCTGATCCGGCCCATCCAAAATGGCAAAAGCTCTTGATAGCCCAAATCCTGCTTATGCAGCAAGATCGTCGTAATCAAGTAACCAGAAATCACAAAAAACAAATCAACGCCAAGAAACCCGCCGCTTGCGGGTCCGATATGTAAGTGATAAGCAATGACCGCCAATACGGCAACAGCCCTCAGCCCATCTAATCCTAATATGTAACGTAAACGGTTTTCCTTGCTGTTCATGAAAATGAATCCCCCATCAATGTCGAACGCTTCTTATTTGTTGTTTACTCCAAAAGAACAACGATTCTTTTATTTTATATAAGATTAGACGAATCAGCATCACATTTTGTTGGCGAATTTCTGTCTTTTTTAAAAAAATTTTTTTATTTGAAGAAGAATGGATGGGGTGGGAATACTCAAAACCAAAATCCCTGTCATAATAAAAGAAGAATGAAAGGGGGATGTGTTGAATGAGAACGATTGAAAATGATCAGCTATTGATTCAGATCAATAAGAGGGGTGCCGAAGTCAGAGAGGTGCTTCACAAGGAAAGTGGACGTCACTATATGTGGTCTGGTGATCCGGCTTATTGGGGCAGGGTCTCACCCGTCTTATTTCCGATTGTTGGACGATTAAAGGATGATCAATACAAGATAGGCGATCAAACGTATGAACTCTCGCAGCATGGATTTCTTCGTGATGTCGATTTTGATCTATTTGAAGAAGCGAAAGATAAAGTAGCTTTTCAATATCAATCAAATGGCCGCCACGTTGAGCAATATCCTTATGAATTTACAGCCCGCATTCGTTATGAACTGTCGGAAAATGGGCTGACGATTTCCTGGGAAATTGATCATGACGGAGATGACACGATGTATTTCTCTATTGGTGGGCACCCAGCATTTCATGTCCCGCTTGTTGAAGGGGAGCAAACAGCAGATTATTCACTGACATTGACACCTTCCACCGAACATGATCCAGTCCAATATGAACTTCAGGATTCACTTGTAAGAGAGAAGAGGAAAGGAGTTCAGCTTGAGCCGATTCAGCTCCAGGCAGAGCTTTTCCAGCATGATGCGATGATCTTTAGTCATATCAATCGAGTGTCATTGTTTTCCCAGGCAGGTCATGGGGTTGAGATCGACCTCAGTGGTTTTCCATTCGTTGGCATTTGGTCTCCTTATGATCAGGAAAAGAGAACGATGGCTCCTTTTGTTTGTATTGAGCCTTGGTATGGCATCGCCGATATGGAAGGGACGAATGGGCAGTACAAGGAGAAATTCGGCATTCAAACTTTAGAGAAGAATGAGACCTTCCGTGCCGCCTATACGATTTTCTTCAAATGAACATTTGTGCATGATCAGGTGAACAATTTGTTATGATAGAAGAAAAAAAGGAGGCGTACGAATGGATCGTGAGAAACAGCAACTAAGTATTGAAGCGGCAAGGCTCTATTATTTATCTGATTACAGTCAGCAGGAAATCGCCAAACAGCTTGATCTGTCTAGACCGACTGTGTCTCGGCTGCTTCAATATGCGAAGGAAAAAGGGTACGTCCAAATCACGGTGATGGACCCGTTTGAGGATTTAAACGAGCTGTCTTCATTGCTTAAGGAAAAATATGATCTGCTCGAAGCTCATGTAGTGTTTTCGCCAAAGGACGACTATCCGACCATCACCGATTACCTGAGCCAATTTGGTGCAGATTACTTGCAAGACACGGTGAAAGACGGTGATATCGTAGGGGTGAGCTGGGGAACCACGATGTATCAAATTGCACAAAACATGCAACCTAAACAGGTAAAAGGTGTAGAGGTTGTCCAGCTGAAGGGCGGAATCAGCCACTCACATGTCAATACATATTCTGCGGAAACCATCCAGCTGTTTGCGGAGGCCTTTCAAACAGCACCACGCTATTTGC
Source organism: Bacillus sp. SIMBA_154 (assembly GCF_046536015.1). NCBI lineage: Bacteria > Bacillati > Bacillota > Bacilli > Caryophanales > Bacillaceae > Bacillus > Bacillus sp. SIMBA_154. Next base: position 40,470 of record NZ_JAWJBV010000022.1, on the reverse strand, counting down.
CGCTTCCTGTTGTGTTTGATAGTGCAGCTGTTAAAGAGATGGTCGAACAGGACAGACATATTCAGCGGATCATTGAAATGGGCAAACAGGCGAATATCGCTGTGTTTACTGTTGGGACGGTAAGGGAAGAGGCGCTTTTGTTTAGGCTTGGTTATTTCCGTGAAGAAGAAAAAGCGCTGCTTAAGGCATCTAGCGTTGGAGATATTTGTTCACGCTTTTATGATCATGAAGGACGTATTTGCAGTGAAGCGATTAACAATCGGACAATAGGTGTGGAGCTTGATGATTTAAGGAAAAAAGAACGGTCTATTCTTGTCGCTGGCGGCCATCGAAAGGTTGCCTCTATCCACGGAGCACTTAGAGGAAAATATGCGAACGTATTGATCATTGATCAGCACACAGCAAGAGCTCTTTTAAATGTCACAAAATAGATGAACAAAATTTCATAACTATATTTACAATTGTTCAATAGTCATTTATGATGAAAGTATCATAATTAAAAGGAAGTGTGAAGCATGACGATAGCAAAGCTCATTGATCATACAGCACTAAAACCAGATACAACTAAAGCTGCGATTTTGCAGTTACTTGAAGAAGCAAAAACTCATCAATTTGCATCCGTTTGTGTCAATCCAACATGGGTGTCACTTGCAGCGAAAGAACTAGCAGGAACAGGCGTTGATGTATGTACAGTCATCGGTTTCCCGTTAGGCGCAAGTACAACGGCGGTCAAAGCATTCGAAACAAAGGATGCGATTGAAAACGGAGCAACAGAAGTGGACATGGTCATCAATATTGCGGCACTGAAAGAAGGCGCATATGATGTGGTTGAACAAGATATCCGTGCGGTTGTAGACGCAGCGAAAGGTAAGGCACTTGTGAAAGTCATCATTGAAGCGTGTTTACTCACAGATGAAGAGAAAGTACGAGCTTGTGAGCTTTCTGTGAAAGCTGGCGCTGATTTTGTGAAAACATCGACTGGATTTAGTACAGGCGGTGCAACCGTTGAGGACATCGCATTGATGCGTAAAACAGTCGGACCTGATATCGGTGTGAAAGCATCAGGCGGCGTGAGAACAAAAGAAGATGTTGAGGCTATGACAGCTGCAGGTGCTACCCGCATTGGTGCCAGTGCAGGCGTTTCCATTATTAAAGGGGATCAATCAGCTCCTTCGAAAGACTATTAATTCATACGGTCCTATGGTAGGATAACAATCATGATGCATTAAATGATGAAAAAGTCATATGCGGAAGGATCTCATTTATGGGAATTTCTTCCGCGATTTGTTTGCGAAATAGGGTTTATTCCATACAAGCGCATTAATGTAAACGAATTCATTCGAGGAGGAAAAACATGAAATACGTGATTGGTATCATCGGTTTGCTGGTGATTCTCGCCATTGCATGGCTGGCTAGTAACGGGAAAAAACGAGTGAAATTCCGTCCAGTCATTGTCATGATTGTACTGCAATTTATTTTAGGTTATATTCTGCTCAATACAGGTGTAGGAAATTTCCTAGTCGGAGGATTTGCAAAGGGATTCCAAATGCTTCTAGGCTATGCCGGTGAAGGAATCAACTTCGTATTTGGCGGGTTAATGAATGATAATGCGTCAACTTTCTTCATTAACGTCTTGCTGCCGATTGTCTTTATTTCTGCCTTGATCGGTATCCTGCAGCATTGGCGTATTCTCCCGCTTATCGTACGCGGAATCGGGTATTTGCTTAGTAAAGTGAATGGAATGGGGAAACTAGAATCCTACAACGCAGTAGCATCTGCGATTTTAGGTCAATCAGAAGTCTTTATTTCCATTAAGAAACAGCTCGGATTATTACCTCAGCAGCGTCTTTATACATTGTGTGCTTCTGCGATGTCGACTGTATCGATGTCCATTGTCGGTGCGTACATGCAAATGATTAAACCAGAGTACGTTGTGACAGCACTTGTGCTGAACCTATTTGGTGGATTTATTATCGCGTCTATCATCAATCCATATGAAGTGTCTAAGGACGAAGACATGCTCGAAGTTGTAGAAGAAGAAAAACAATCCTTCTTTGAAATGCTTGGCGAATATATCATGGATGGTTTCAAAGTAGCCATTGTTGTAGCTGCGATGCTGATTGGATTCGTTGCGTTAATTGCGATGATTAATGGAATTTTCACAGCGGTCATTGGCGTTTCTTTCCAAGATGTACTTGGATATGTTTTTGCTCCATTTGCTTTCCTAGTCGGTGTACCTTGGAGCGAAGCGGTACAAGCAGGAAGTATTATGGCAACCAAAATGGTGTCCAACGAATTTGTGGCGATGCTGGCGCTGTCTGGCGACGCTCTACATTTCACTGCACGTACAGAAGCCATCATCTCTGTATTCCTTGTATCATTTGCGAACTTCTCCTCTATAGGTATCATTGCTGGAGCAGTCAAAGGCTTAAACGAAAAACAAGGAAACGTTGTCGCACGCTTTGGATTAAAACTGTTATTCGGTGCAACACTCGTCAGCTTCTTAACTGCAGGCGTTGTCGGTTTGATTTACTAATTTAAAAAAGGAATGGTGAGAACAATGAGAATGGTAGATATCATTGCGAAAAAACGTGACGGAAAAGAATTATCTTCAGAGGAAATTTCTTTCTTTGTCAAAGGATATACGGACGGAACAATTCCTGACTACCAAGCAAGTGCCTTGGCTATGGCGATTTTCTTCCAAGATATGACGGATCAAGAACGTGCAGACTTAACACTCGCTATGGCGAACTCAGGTGATACGATTGACCTGTCTGCCATTGACGGCATTAAAGTAGATAAGCACTCAACAGGCGGCGTAGGCGATACAACAACTCTTGTACTCGCTCCTCTTGTGGCAGCACTTGATGTACCTGTTGCGAAAATGTCAGGGCGCGGCCTTGGGCATACAGGCGGTACAGTGGACAAGCTTGAAGCTGTGAAAGGCTTCCACGTAGAAATTACAAAAGACGAGTTCATCGAGCTGGTGAACCGTCATAAAGTAGCAGTCATTGGGCAATCAGGCAACCTCACACCAGCTGATAAAAAGCTGTATGCTCTTCGTGATGTGACAGGGACCGTTAACTCCATTCCGCTCATTGCAAGCTCCATTATGAGTAAGAAAATTGCTGCTGGTGCAGATGCAATCGTACTAGACGTGAAAACAGGTGCAGGTGCCTTCATGAAAACACCTGAAGACTCTGAGAAGCTGGCAAAAGCAATGGTTCGTATCGGAAACAACGTTGGCAGACAAACGATGGCTGTTATTTCTGACATGTCTCAGCCGTTAGGCTTAGCAATTGGAAATTCCCTTGAGGTGAAAGAAGCGATTGATACACTCCGAGGCGAAGGTCCTGAAGACTTAAACGAGCTTGTGCTCACATTAGGAAGTCAAATGGTTGTTCTTGCGAAAAAAGCAGAGACACTTGATGAAGCAAGAGAAAAGCTAATTGAAGTCATGAAAAACGGCAAAGCACTTGATAAATTCAAGGAATTCTTAGAAAATCAAGGTGGAGACGGCTCGATTGTAGATCAGCCGGAAAAACTGCCGCAAGCACCTTACCAAATCGAAGTTCCTGCAAAAGAATCAGGTGTGGTTGCTGAAATCGTCGCAGACGAAATCGGTGTTGCAGCGATGATTCTTGGAGCAGGACGTGCAACAAAAGAAGATGATATCGATTTATCTGTCGGCATCATGCTGAACAAAAAAGTGGGCGATCGTGTAGAAAAAGGCGAGTCTCTCGTGACGCTGCATGCGAATCGTGAAGATGTTGCGAATGTGATGGAGAAAATTTACGACAACATCCGCATTGCTGATCATGCCGATGCACCAACTTTAATTCACACCGTAATTACAGAATAAAGATAAAGGACAAAAGTGATTGATTGATCGCTTTTGTCTTTTTTTATGTCAATTTTAGTTAGAAAGGTGGGAGGGGATAATCCATGAGATGCTCAAACTGATTCTCTTCATTTTTGCTGTCTTGATCATCATTGGAATCATTAGTCACTATGCAGGACCAACATCGACAACAGGAACATAAGGCGGGCGTACAGCTCGTCTTTTTCTATTGAAAAAAATTTCACTTTATGAAACAAACCTCTTGCAATCATCAAACAATGGGTGTATATTAGTTGATGAGTCAATGATTGATATATCAACTAATTGATCTGAATAGAAAAGAGGGGATGGCATTGACAGCATTTTGCTCTGAAGAAGCAGAGATATTATATCGTTTGCAGTGTGTAAACCGTATGATGGGCGTGAAGTTCGAAGCATGCACGGGCATCAGCCAATCAAGACTGGAGTTGCTATCACTGTTATTTCAAGCCGATGAAATCAGCCAATCAGATTTACAGAAAAAAGTAAATATTGATAGTGCGGCTGTGACGCGTCACTTAAAACAGTTAGAAACAAAAGGGATGGTCACGCGCAGAAGAAAGCCGGAAGATAATCGAGTCACACTTGTCCGTCTGACAGAGGAAGGCAGAACAAGAATCGAAGCTTCTAAAAAAGAAAAAGAACGATTTATCTCAGAAATGCTTGAAAACGTAAGTGATGAAGAACGAAAGCTTCTCACTGATGTGCTCATCCGTTTACAACAAAACATCGAAAAGATTCAAACAACCTAAAGGAGTGTTACACATGGCTACAGCATTAAAAACAAACGATTTTATGGACATTATGAAAGGGCGCCGCTCGATTCGTAACTATGACCCAGCTGTAAAAATCAGCAAAGAAGAAATGACAGAGATTTTAGAAGAAGCAACAACTGCACCATCATCAGTGAATGCACAGCCTTGGCGCTTCATGGTTATTGACAGCCCAGAAGGAAAAGAAAAGCTTGCACCACTTGCAAAATTCAACCAAACTCAAGTGTCAACATCGGCAGCTGTCATTGCTGTATTTGCAGATATGAAAAACAATGAATACTTAGAAGAAATTTATTCAAAAGCAGTAGAGAACGGCTACATGCCGCAAGAAGTGAAAGAAAGACAAATTGCTGCATTAACTGCACATTTTGACGCTCTTCCAGAGCAAGTCAATCGCGAAACCATCTTAATTGACGGTGGAATTGTGTCTATGCAGCTTATGCTTGCTGCACGTGCACACGGCTATGATACAAACCCAATTGGCGGATATGATAAAGAAGTCATCGCTGAAACATTTGGCTGGGATAAAGAACGTTATGTACCAGTGATGCTGCTATCAATTGGGAAAGCTGCTGACGAAGGCTATGCATCTTACCGCTTACCGATTGATCGTATTACAGAGTGGAAATAATATCATTTCAAAAGGAGACGATTATATGATTATTACTCATGCAGGGATGACCATTCATCCAGAAAAAGAAAACGAATTTCTAGAAGAAATTAATGCATTAATGAAAGCTTCGCAAGCGGAAGAAGGCAATGTATCCTACAAGCTGTTCAAGGATACAGAAAAGGAAAATGCCTTTTTAATGTTAGAAGTGTGGAAAGATGAAGCAGCAGTTCAGAGCCATAATGCAAGTGCACATTTCCAAGCTTTCGTAGCGAAGGCAAAAGAATTCTTAGCCGCTCCACTTGATGTTGTTGCCTTTCAAGGCGAGCAGCTTTCATAGAAAACAACAATCACCCTAGGCGTTTATTGCCTAGGGTTCTTTTATTTTCGACACATGGTTCCGCCCGTTTCATTCCCGTATTGTGCATTTTCCACAAAGTTTCTGAAAATAAAATGTTTTTCGACTTAAGTATATTGGAATATGCTAGAATTAGATATTATTTATTACCAAATTAGGGAGGAACCAATATGAAAAAAGGGAAATGGACGAGCATAGCACTAACAGCTGTCCTCAGTTTAGGCACATTGACAGCTTTCAGCACACCTCTATCTGCCCACACCTCAGAAAAATCAACATCCTCAGACGGTGGTCATTATTCGGGTATTCCATTCGACGCAAGTGTCGTGAATGAAGACCGCCTCATCAAAGCCTTGAAAAAACAAGGGAAAATCAAAAACAATGCCAATGAGGCAGAAACCCAAAAGGCATTAAAGAACTATCTAAAGAAAAAAGAAGAAGCTGCGATGAAACAAAGCGCAAGCACCTTAACAGAAGAGCCTGAATTCCTGAAAGAATACAAACAAGAAGTACATAACAAACTAGCCCAAAAGAAAAAGTTAAAGAAGCATAAAGGAAAAGAAGGCAGCCAAGTAAAACCTGTCAAAAAAGAAAAGTATAAAGGCGACGTTCGCAATGATAAAGTACTGGTTTTATTAGTAGATTTTAAAGATTATAAGCATAATAGTATTAAAAAAGAAGAGACTGATATGTACTATGACAAGTACGATCAACAGCACTATCAAGATATGCTTTTCGGAAAAAATGGCTACATCGGTCCAGATGGAAAACGAAAAGTATCCATGAAGCAATATTATGAAAAGCAGTCCGGCGGCAGTTACACGGTCAGTGGAACAGTTGCTGGCTGGTATACAGCCAAGCATGAAGCAGCTTATTACGGCGGGAATGTCCCTGACGATGAAGGCAGTGATGGCAGACCGCGTGAATTGGTGAAAGAAGCCCTTGAAGCAGCAGCAAAAGATCCGAATATTGACCTCGGTGAATATGATCAATGGGACCGCTATGATGTTGATGGAGACGGCGTTTATAACGAGCCAGACGGCATCATTGATCATCTCATGGTCGTTCACGCTGGCGTAGGTGAAGAGGCAGGCGGCGGACAGCTCGGCTCTGACGCCATTTGGTCTCACCGCTGGTCACTTGGTGATGTATTTGAAATTCCGAATACTGAATCTGAAGCGGGTCAAGGCGGAAAATTAGGAGCATTAGATTACACCATTGAGCCTGAAGATGGTGCAGCAGGCGTTTTCACACATGAATTCGGGCATGATCTTGGTCTTCCTGATGAGTATGATACACAATACACAGGTAAAGGAGAGCCCGTTTCTTACTGGTCTATCATGTCAAGTGGGAGCTGGGCAGGTAAAGTACCTGGTACGGAACCAACAGGCTTTAGTCCATATGCAAAAGAAATGCTTCAAAACCTGCATGGCGGCAACTGGCTTTCAGGACAAACCATTGATGGTAAAACATTAAAGAAAAGCAAAACAGTATTAATTGATGAAGCAGCAACAAAAGGAACCAACCATGATGCGGTTCGCGTAGATTTACCAGATAAAGAGATTGTGGTCACAAAGCCTGCCGAGGGGAAATACGCGTACTTCAGCGGGACGGGTGACAATTTGAATGCAACCATGACGACAACAGGTATTGATTTGTCGAAGGGAAGCAAAGCAGAGCTTACGTTTAAAGCATGGTACGATATCGAAGAAGATTATGATTATGCATATGTAGAAGTTCGTGAAACTGGAACCGAGCAATGGAAAACCATTGCTGGTAACATAACAAATGACCGAAATGAAGCAGGTGCTAACGAAGGTAATGGCATCGACGGAAAATCAGACGGCTGGGTAGATGCAGCCTTTGATCTTTCTGCTTATGCAGGGAAGAAAATCGATCTGCAATTCCGATACACAACCGATGCAGGCTATTCGCTACCAGGCTTGTTCGTAGATGATCTGAACGTAACAGCAAATGGAACGAAAGTGTGGTCAGATGATGCCGAGGGAACGTCCACTTTCACCTTCAATGGTTTCTCGCAGTCTAATGGAAAACAATATGCAGCGCAATACTATTTACTAGAGTGGCGCTCTTATGCTGATGTCGATAAAGGCTTAAAGTCTATCAAACGTGGAGCAAGTCTGATGAGCTATAATAACGGTTTGGTCGTGTGGTATGTCGATCAATCGTATAGTGATAACTGGGTAGGAAAGCATCCAGGGAACGGCTTCCTTGGTGTCGTAGATGCGGATCAGCAAGTATTGAAATGGAGTGACGGCTCCATCGCGGCGACAGGTTTCCAAGTACATGATGCAGCATTCTCTTTGAATCCAAGTACGAAGCTGAATATTGATTATACAGCGACAACAGGCTTAACCTTGGAAGATCGCTATATTCGTCCGACTCGTACATTTAGTGATCAAAAGAATTATGTGAATCCAAATAACCCAGATGCAGGACGCGATGTGCCGACATATGGTCTATCCTTTAAAGTCATTGGACAAAGTAAGGATCGTTCTGTTGGAAAGGTATTAATTTCTAAAAGTAACTAAACAGAAAGCCGGATTCTACCATTGAATCCGGCTTTTTGATGTGTTGAGATAAGGATTTTTATCACATGATCGTTTTTTGATCGAATGTTTGTTCTTTTTTATTTTGATATCCGAATGAAACCATTATATAATAGAGACTGGAAGGTTTTCTTTCATTCACGGTTCTTTTTAGCTGTTAAAAAACAGGAAAGGATGAGCGTTACCAATGAGTTGTGTCACTGCCAAGCAATTAAAGGTGATTCGAGGGACGATGCAGACTTTTTGCAGCCATTTGGAGTATGATGGCCATGGTAAGCTTCATATCAATACCATCATGGCTTTTATTAAAAGGGAATTCGGTGTAAGGAAAATGAAAGACATTCCACAAAGTCGGTTTACTGAAGCGCTAGAATTAATACAAGACTTTGATTTATACACGGACAAAATAGAGATTCGTGATCGTCTATCAGAAAGGAATTAACTAAATTGAATATTTTAGCAATGATTTTAGTAGGAATTGTCGCGATAGAACACATTGTCATCATGTTACTAGAAATGTTTTTTATGGAATCAAAGATGGCTAAGAGATCTTTCCGGCTCCCTGAACACTTACAAAAAGATCCAAATGTGAAGGTGATGTTTGCCAATCAAGGACTTTATAACGGGTTTCTAGCTGCAGGGCTCATTTGGGGGCTCATTCTCGGATCGAATACCGTTGGATATATGATTCAGCTATTTTTCATTCTTTGTGTGATCATCGCAGCGGTATTTGGCGGTGTAACATCCAATAAATCCATTATCATCAAACAAGGAGTACCAGCCTTGCTCGCATTAATTGCGCTTATGCTGGCGATTTAATCTTAAATAAAGCCGCCCCGATAAGGACGGCTTTCAGCGTGTAGACAAACCTTCGCATTCGGTGTCAGTCCTGCGTGCAGGTGCTCACGAATCTCAAATTCGCTCTGCTCCGGTACACGTAGACTTCAAAGGTTTTCTATCACGCTGAAAAGAAGACAAAGGGCTAAAATAAAGATCATTTTAGCCCTTTGTCAACAAGCTGAGCCGCTCTGATAAGGGCGGCTTTATCTTTTTCGAAGACCCATCAAACGGATAATGGATGTCAGACAAAGAGCTACGGCAACAGCCAAAATGATTTTTCCGTACATGACCCCTGTTAGGTTCATCAAGAAGACGGCCAATATGATACAGAGCGTGATGATGATCATCACAATCGAATAGGTTTTCATCTCTTTTCCACTCCTTTAAAAGTTCCCTCCAGCACGAGAGGTCTGTCAATCTTTCCTCATATTATATCACTCAATGGCAATTTTACATGAAATTCCCTACCAACAGAATGTGACATAGTGATGAGATTTGAAGTGATGGCATATTTTTTAGAAAATCGGGTATCACATAAAGAGTTGCACCGAAGTCGAATTGCTTGATATTTAATTGTGCAAAATATAAAATAACCACATGATGAATCGAAAGGATGATCAAGTTGAGTAAGAAAGTTTTATTAGTATCGACAAGCAGCCCGGAAATGAACGGACACCCAACAGGCTTATGGTTAGAAGAATTGGCGGAGCCATTTCACATCTTTAAAGAAAATGAACTAGACGTACAAATTGTCTCCATTCAAGGTGGAACTGTACCGATAGATAAAAATTCAATTCCTGAAGGTGTTCCAGCGCAATATCAGGATGTATTTGAATTACTTCAAGACACAAAGGCGCTAACAGATGTGAACCCAGCTGATTATGATGGGATCTTCTTTGCGGGAGGACATGGCCCAATGATCGACTTTGCATCCAATCAGCTGGTAGCTGATGCGATCTTAGCGATTTCAGAAAAAAATGGTGCAGTCGGAGCCGTTTGCCACGGTGTTTCAGCCTTTGTTGATGTGAAGGATCGTGATGGAAAATCATTTATTGAGGGAAAAAAAATAACAGGGTTCACGAACGAGGAAGAGGATGCCGTTCAGCTGACATCAAAGGTTCCATTTTTATTGGAAACAAAGCTTCGTGAGCAAGGAGCGGTGTTTGAAAAAGGAGAAGCTTTTGCGCCATTCGCTGTTGTTGATGGACAAATCATTACTGGACAAAACCCAGGATCAAGTGCAGAAACAGCACGACTATTTGTCAAAACCATTGTATAAAATGACCAAAAACCAGTCGTAACGCATACGGCTGGTTTTTTTGTTATAAAAATGTCCTAAAAAAGACCGAAACAATTACTGGAATAATGGTAAAATGATCACAGGGTAAAAAACCCAAATGAGGGAAAAGGGGATGTTCCTGTGAGAGCATTTTACGTAAAAATCACCGCAGCTTTACTGTCTGTTTTACTTGTGACAACAGGTTTATTTTCACCAGCGTTAAAAGCAGAAGAAGCGCCAAAATCAGATGGAAAAGTGTCGCCACTGACGGAAAAAGCCATTCAGCAAGTGCAAGAGTCGTTTTTGAAGCAGGATGAAGGAACCGCTATTCAACAGAAGCAAATGAAAAAAACATTTAAAGTAGATAAGAAAAACGGAATCAGTATCAAACGAAAAGCCGCTAAAGATGGAAAGCTGCGCACGTCTGCCGTACGCTCCATTGATGGACTAGCAATCAACCAATCGGCTGTCTTAACAGAGGACGATCCAGTTGATTTATGGTTTTTAAGCACGTCTTCACCCCAGGCACTCATCAGCCGGATTACCTCTTCAAATCCTGATTATTTCGTCCAATTATTTGTTGTTGATTATGAAACAGGACAAGCCTACCCAACGGATCTCATTCAGCCGGCTGGCAGTCTTCTTGGGTTAACCAATTTACCAGCTGGTGATTACGCATTTGGTATCACAAGCGGTGGAGACTTCGGAGACTCCTACACGTTACAGGTTAATGCAAAAAATCCACCTAATTTCACAGGTGCTGTATCTCTATCGTCAACCCTGCAATACTTTGTAGCTGAGTATGCAAATGGTGATGTATTTGCAAATGGCACAAAAGTATATAACAAGCAATCGAAGACAGCAGATTATGAATGGAAGCGTGTGTTTTATTTCTCATATGATGGAAAATATGAACAGAGAACCCATTCGATTTCAAGTGTGAAAGTGAAAAGCATTTCGGCACCAGTGTCGTACTCAGCTCCTTATGCGAGTTCCTCAGAGGCCATTCTCGTCTACTTAGATGTGGAGACATTGTTTATGTACCATCAATCATCGTTTGCAAGCGGGCAATATTATCATGATACCTTTGTTGATACTCTCGGGAAGACAACACCAAGACGCCTAGACCTTGATGATTTGACAAATTACGGCGATCATATTTTAGCGGTTGATTTAAAAACAGGAAAGCCGATTGATTTCTTCAGTGTCCTTAATTTTTACTATGCTGCAGGGATCGAGAAGCTGCCAACAATTAAAACATTGAATTAAGAAAGGCGGTTGACATCAAATCGCCACATGTGTAGAGTAAAGATAATTAAATGACAAAAGTCCACTAGGGGAGTCATGTATGACTGAGACAAGAGAAAATCTTGGACCCTTTGAACCTGATCTAGTTCGTACTAGCGGAGGGAAGTGGAGCTGGACCTTGTCTTATTCATGATTGAATTGATAAGAAGGCCGCTCCATTTGGGGTGGCTTTTTCATTTATTCAACTGAAGAAGAGGAGGCTTTTTTTATGACATTTTCAACGCAATTAAGGAAAGAAGCGGAACCATTATTTGAAGCCATTTATCAGCATCCGTTTGTCAGAGGGCTGGCAGCAGGAAAGCTTGAAAAGGAACAGATCATTCATTACGTCAAACAAGATGCAGAATACTTACATGCATTTATTAAAATTTATGCGGCAGCAATCAGCAGGTGTACAGATAGAGAGGACATTGCCTTTTTCCATCAGCAGATGGCTTTTGTACTAGATAGTGAGACGCATCCTCATCAAAACCTTTGCCGAGTGGCAGGTGTAGCATATGATGAGCTTCAAGGTGCTTCGTTGGCGCCGAGTGCTCATCACTATATTCATCACATGCTGCAAGTCGCACAGGGAGGCACACTTGGAGAAATTATTGCTGTTTTGCTTCCTTGCCCTTGGACATATTGGGAAATAGGCAAACGAATGCTTTCAGACGTGCAGCCTGACCCGGCACATCCATTTTATGAGTGGATCACGTTTTATGGCGGGTTAACTGACTCTGTTACAGTTGAGCTTTGCAAAAGGCTTGATCAGTGGGCGGAAGGAGCAAGTGAGAAAGAAAAAGAAAAAATGAAACAGCACTTCTTCTTAAGCTGTCAGCTTGAGTACAAATTCTGGGAAATGGCGTTCACTGTGGAAGAGTGGCCAGTCAAGCTGGAGGTGCATTCATCATGACGTGGAAGATGAAAGAAGTCGTCCTTGCCGTGATTCTATCTGTGGCGTGCGGTGTGATCTACTTAGGGTGGTCCACTCTTTATTTACCGATTACAGCACTTGTGGGTCCAGCAGGAGGCAATATCATGTTTGGAATTTGGGTGATTGCCAGTCCAATCGTCGCTTATATCATCCAAAAGCCGGGAGCTGCCCTCATTGCAGAAACAGCCGCAGCCTCCGTGGAATTACTGACAGGCAGCCACTTCGGTCTTTCAGCTCTGCTGATTGGTGTATGCCAAGGACTTGGGGCAGAAATCGCCTTCGCTCTTTTTGGTTATAAACGATATCGCATGTGGACACTTATGCTGTCTGGTGCCTTTGCTGCTGTTGGAGCGATGGCATATAGCCTGATGGCCAATGGATTTGGTTATTACACGCCTCAAGTTTTACTCATGACACTTGTGACTCAAATCATCAGCGGTATGATACTTGGGGGATGCTTAGCGAAAGTTGTAGTGGATGCATTATCCAAGACCGGTGTACTGAATCAATATGCCATCATGAAAGAAAAACGAAACAAAGGTGAACAGCATGGATTCATTTCTCGCGTGCAATAATCTCACTGTCCGTTTTTATGAACAGCCTAAGCCCGTTCTGCATGAAGTATCTCTTTCTATTCAAAAAGGGGAAAAGGTGCTCATTTTAGGGCCAAGCGGAAGCGGAAAATCCACGCTCATTTCGGTTCTTGCTGGAATTATTCCAGAACATATGGAAGCAGACGTGCAGGGAGAAGTGATGTTACAAAGACATACAGGCGTCATGTTTCAAGACCCTGATTCCCAGTTTTGTATGCACCGGGTCAATGAAGAAATTGCATTTAGCTTAGAGAACCGTTCTGTACCTCGTGAAGAGATGGATGACATCATTCGGCATCTCATGCAAAAAGTACAACTGGATGTCGATCCGAATACAGATATTCACACATTATCAGGCGGCATGAAGCAGCGATTGGCGCTTGCTTGTTTACTAGCGTTAGAGCCGGATGTTCTGTTCTTTGATGAACCGACTGCACAGCTTGATCCAGCAGGGCGAATGGAGATATTTCAGCTGCTACAGCAGCTTGCAGCTGATCAGGATCAAACCATGATTTTTGTGGAGCATGTGCTAGACGGTGTCATCGAATGGATGGACCGGGTTATTTTATTAGATGATCAAGGCTGCATTTTGGCAGATGGATCTCCGAAAGATGTGATGACAGCATATGAGGGAGAAATGAAAGAGGCAGGCATTTGGCGTCCAAAAATATTTCCCGAGAAATGGTCCACTATTATTCAAGATCCATTTCACCCACTGAGTCAAACACTTATGCAAACCTTTGAGTCAAGCAAAGAGCGGCGTGAGAAAGTCCGATCAACAGATCGAGAGACAATCATTCAAACAGAGGATCTTCAATTAAGCTACGGGAAAAAAAGGATTATGAATGACCTTCGGTTGGATATAAAAGCAGGAGATTGGGTGGCGATCATCGGGGAAAATGGAAGCGGAAAAAGTACATGTCTCAAACATTTAATCCGCTTAGAGCCAATCAAAAAAGGCCACATTTTCTTAAAAGAAAAACATCTCAAAAAGTGGTCTGACCGATTACTATATGAAAAAGCAGGCTTTGTTTTTCAAAATCCAGAGCTGCAATTTATACAAGACACGGTGTTTGATGAAATCGCATTTGGCGGAAGACAGCGAAATTGGCCAGAATCAGTTGTACAAGAAAAAACGGTTCAGCTATTGGAAGAGTTCGGCTTAGAGAAGCATGCGAAAGCACATCCTTTCACCTTAAGTTTAGGGCAAAAAAGAAGATTAAGTGTCGCCACAATGCTTCTTTTTGATCAGGATGTATTAATGTTAGATGAACCGACTTTCGGGCAGGACGAAAAAACGGCGAAGGAATTAATCAGACGTTTAAAAGAGCGCCAACGCCAAGGCACCACTGTTATGATGGTCACACATGATATGGAGATCGTCGATGAGTGCGCAGATCAGGTGCTGCTTTTTCACCAAGGAGAGCATGTGTATGATGGCACGCCTTATGATTTATTTTCAAATCAGAAACTCATTGATTCTTATCAGCTGAGAGTGCCTTTGCATTATCGCTATGTGGCTGAAAGAAAGGACGTGCTGACGATTGCAAAGTAATCACTCCTTTCTATCCACTGTGAATCCAGTTATGAAATTACTCGCTCACCTTCTTGCAATGTGCTGTCTGATGGCGATTTCTGATCCTAAAACAACGTTCATCATCTGGCTGTTTGCTCTGGGCATCGGGCTTGTACTAGGCAGTTGGAATATCAAGTATCTTATCACAAGATTTATCCCTTATTTGCTCTTTTTTATTCTTGTGTTTTGGATGATGGCGGCCTTCGGCAAGGGGGATCATACTGTTTGGAAGTGGGCCTGGTTTCATGTCACAGAGGAGAGTTTAAGAAATGGACTCACCATATCTCTCAGAATGCTTGGCTTTGTGACATTTGGTCTCCTTTTTACCTCCACAACAGATTTGACAGCCTTTATGATGAGCTTAATACATCAATGCCGAATGTCACCAAAATGGGCGTATGGAATGCTTGCCGGCTTCCGGTTTATCCCGTTGTTTCAAAGTGAATTGAAGCAAATGAAGGCTGCGCATAAAATCAGAGGCTACAAGCAAAAAAACAGCTGGAAAGCCTTTATACGTTATGCACTACCTCTTTTCACGCAGGGTGTACGAAAATCTGAACGCCTAGCGATTGCGATGGAAGCAAGAGGCTTCACAGGGACGAGGGAGCGAACGTATTATCATATCATCAGCACCTCATGGATCGACTATTTGTATCTTTTTTTCATAGGTGTCAGTGTCTCCATATGCATTTTCTTTTTTTAAAAACACCCACATTCTCTTGATAGAATGTGGGCTTTTTATATGTCTTAGGTCATTTGATTGATATTAGTATACATTGCAGGCTGGAATAGATCATATAAAGAACCGATAAAGAAGGTGTACTGAGAAAAAGAGAGGATGAACGTGAGCGAATGTCACAGAGAATTGATAACATAATAGACGCTTTACCAATCATTGGACTAGCTATGAGAGAGCAACTAACCTTTTCTGTTTTAGGGAAAGAGAAGGTTCTTTATTATCAGCAACATGGGGACATTGATTTAGGTTTTAAAGCTGGTGATACAGTGGCTGATGGATTTCAAAACTTTGCGATGCTGAAAAATGGGAGAGAGCCATCGTTTATCCAAATCCCGAAAGAAGTATATGGGATTCCTATGGATATCGTAGCCGTCCCGATTACAGATGAGACTGGTCAAGTTGCCGCTGCCTTCTGTGTTGCGTATGACCAAACCAATCAACAACGATTAGATCACATCATGACGGAGAGCAACCAAGCTTCCGAAAAACTAGTCGCGATGGTACAGCAAGTTGCCGCACATTCAGAGGAACTACAAGCGACAAGTGAACAAATTCTACAAAATACGAAAACCACTGTCGAAAATTCCTTTAAAATCAATCAAGTGTCCAATCTCATCAAAGGTATCTCTGATCAAACGAACTTACTCGGACTCAACGCATCCATAGAGGCTGCAAGAGTAGGTGAAGCAGGGGCAGGCTTTGGAGTGGTCGCAACAGAAGTGAGAAAGCTATCCACTCATGCGAAGCAAGCGACAACTGATATCGAAACAGCGCTAAAAGATGTACAGAGCTCTATTAAAGGAATGGAAGAAGAAATTTCACAAATTGTGGCTTCCTCTGAACATCAAGCAGAGCTTGTCGGCACTTTTACAAAAATTATTGAAGGACTTCACGAAACAAACGAAACGATGAAAACATTGGCAGACGACTTAGTAAACTATCAAGTGAAATAAAAACTTCCGGACCAAAACCTCCAGCTGTATCGGAGGTTTTTTAACGTTTTAAGGTGAGATATGTGTCAGGATATTGACCGGTTGATCGCTGACAGGCAGGGTACACTTCTGTATGATAGAAAAAGAGAGACCAGTTTGGTCTTTAGACCTATTCATAAGGAGGAAGATCATCATGACACTATCAGCGAAGCTGCAAGAAATACTCGCGCCCTACCGTCCGTTGTTAAAGCAAACCGAAAAACCAATGATTCAATTAAAGATGAAACAAGGAAAAACAGGACCATACGACAGCAAAATAGCTGGTGATCCTTACTTCCCAAAAAACGACGTATATCCAGTTGACGGTGAAGGACACCCTATGAAGCTTTTGGCACAAATGAATTTCGGTCAGCTGCCGAAGCTGAAAGATTATCCAGAAACAGGACTTCTGCAAATCTTTATTTCTGTGCATGATGATCTTTATGGGATGAATATTGACCATAAAACAGAGCAAAAAGATTTTCGGATCAAATTCATTGAGGAACCTTTCTTAGCAGAAGAAGAGTTATTAACTGATTTTTCTTTTGTGAAAATCCCAGATGATTTTTATTTTCCTGTCACGAAGGAAGGCGCGATTACAGGTGAATTATCAAGCGAAACGATCAGCGTAGGAGATTTTCGATTTGAAAAAGTCACAGGCAAACAAAGCTGGGACCTATTTGAAGATGCGAATGTTGATGCTGATGAAGCAGATGCCCTGCTAGATGAATTTTATGACATAGCGAGTGGCTTTGGTCATAAATTAGGCGGGTATCCAGGGTTTACACAAGAGGACCCGCGTACATATGTAGATCAAGAACATACCGTTCTATTATTGCAAATTGACTCAGATGATGAAGTTGACCTGCTGTGGGGAGATTGCGGGATCGCCAACTTTTTTATCAAACCAGAAGACCTCAAACGGAAAAATTTCGAGAATATCGCCTATAATTGGGATTGCTCCTAATTTTGTAAAAAACACTCTTCATAGAGTGTTTTTGTGTATGTTTTTAGCCTTTTTTGCCCCTATTTCGTCATTTTTGAGAGGTAATATGTCATTCTTTCTAGTTGACCGTATCAAAAAAAAATGTAAAATCATCTTAAAGTCCTCTTTTTTGAAGATAATAATAAAATGACATATCAATCTACAATGAGATGCTCGAAAAAGTGGAATGTACTGGGGGGTATCAATTGATCATTTCGAAAGTAATCAATAATAACGTAGTCAGTGCGTATGATGACGAGCAGCATGAACTGGTCATTATGGGCAGAGGGATCGCGTTTCAAAAGAAAAGCGGAGACCCGATTGACGAAGAACGTATCGAAAAAGTATTTTCCATTCAAAATAAAGATATATCAGAAAAATTCAAAACCCTGCTTTATGATATTCCAATCGAGTATATGCAAGTGTGTGAGGCGATTATTGATTATGCGAGAACGACCCTTAACAAAAATTTAAATGACAGCATCTATGTGACGTTGACGGATCATATCACCTTTGCCATCGAACGTCATCAAAAAGGAATGGACATCAAAAATGCTTTGCTCTGGGAAATTAAACGGTTGTACAAAGAGGAGTTCATGTGCGGTGTAGAAGCGATACGTATCATACAGGACAAGCTCAACATCCATCTTCCTGAGGATGAAGCAGGCTTTATTGCCATGCATATTGTCAATGCAGAGCTCAATGAGGAAATGCCAAATGTTATTCAAATCACGAAGCTCATTCAAGATATTTTGAATATCGTAAAGTATCACTTTCAAATTGATTTGGACGAGGAATCATTAAATTATTTCCGTTTTGTCACGCATTTAAAGTTTTTTGGGCAGCGCCTGTTTAACGAAACACAAATGGAAAATCAAAATGAATTTCTGTATGAAGTGGTAAGAGAAAAAAACACAGCAGCTTTCCAATGCGCCGAAAAAATTAATGCGTATGTTCAAAAAGAACACAACCGAAGTCTCATAGAAGATGAGATGTTATACTTAACTTTGCATATCGACAGAGTAATAAAAAGAAAATAAATTCAAAAAGAAAGCGTTGACATCACAAAATTAACATGATAATTTATAACTATAAACTAAATAACCCACAATCTTTTAGGATTGTTACTGATCAAGCAGGCAAAACCTAAATCATTGTCCCTATCTCTGATAAGGCATGATTTAGGTTTTTTTATATCTAAAGACTTATAAAATTCAATAATGATCAATCGCTATGAAGGATTGTTACTGGTTAAGCAGGCAAAACCTAAATATCGATTAATGTCTGAATCGCTATTTTTCGGGCATTAATGGATGTTTAGGTTTTTTCTATATCAAGATTTAATCAACGATTGGAGGGTAATACAATGAACCACAAACAAACAGCAAAAGAAGTTTTAGAGCTTGTCGGCGGTGAAAAGAATGTCAAGCACGTCACGCACTGTATGACAAGACTTCGCTTCAACTTATACGATGAAAGAAAGGCGGATAAGGAGCAACTGCAATCAACAGATGGCGTCATGGGTGTGAATCAAAGCGGCGGTCAATACCATGTCATTATCGGCAATGATGTCTCAAATGTCTATCAAGCGATGATTGCTGACTCAGGCCTGTCAATAGATGTAAAGTCAGGCGGTACAGAAGAAGCATCAAAACAAAATGTGATATCAAAGCTTTTCGATTTTATCTCTGGTGTCTTCACGCCGATTCTTCCAGCTATTGCTGGAGCCGGTATGATCAAAGGGATATTGGCACTGATGCTGACGTTCCAGTGGATATCAGATAAAAGCAGTACGTATGCGATTTTAACAGCTATCGGAGACGGAGCCTTTTACTTCTTACCGATTCTGCTTGCTGTAAGCGTAGCTAAAAAGCTTGGCACAAATCAGTATATCGCCGCTGCCATTGCAGCAGCAGCACTGCATCCGCAGTTAACCGCTTTACTGGGCGCAGGAAATACAGAATTTCTAGGCTTGCCAGTGGTTGCCGTTGTGTACTCTTCATCGGTGATTCCAATTCTACTCACAATCTGGCTCGGCTCATATGTTGAAAGATTTGCAGAAAAATATAGTCCGAAATCATTAAAAATTATCCTTGTTCCAACTGTTACACTTCTTGTCGTTGTACCAATTATGCTCATAGCGGTTGGACCGCTTGGCGCAATTATCGGAAATGGCCTTTCAGGCGGAATTGATTTATTGTTTAAACATGCAGGTATTTTAGCCGGACTTTTGATCGGCGGCTTCATGTCACCATTGATCATTACGGGCATGCACTATGCGCTTGTTCCAATCATGATCAACAATATTACATTAAACGGTTTTGACTACATTATTCCAATGATGTTTGTTGCAAATATGGCACAAGCTGGCGCAGCATTCGGTGTTTTCTTAAAATCAAGAAACAAAACATTCAAATCATTGGCGATGTCTACAAGCATCACAGCGTTAATGGGGATTACTGAACCTGCTATGTATGGTGTGAACATGAGATTGAAAAAACCGTTCATTGCAGCTCTTATTGGTGCAGCAGCAGGCGGCGTGTTCATGTCCATCTTTAAAGTGAAATCATATGTGGTGTCTGGATCAGCAGGTATTCCAGGTATGCCAACGTTCATCGGACCAACGTTTGTCTACTCAATAATCGGTTTAGTCATCGGCTTTGCTGTGGCAACCATCATGACACTTGTACTTGGATTCAAGGATGTACCAGTGAAAGATGAAACAAAAGCAGACAAACCGGAAGAAAAGAAAGATACAGAAGCGCTTCAAAATCAAGTGGTACAAAGCCCACTTGAAGGTCAATTAAAGCCGCTAAATCAAGTAAATGATGCAACATTCTCTAATGAAATCATGGGTAAAGGTACTGCCATTGTACC
The DNA here is from genome assembly GCF_046536015.1 of Bacillus sp. SIMBA_154. NCBI lineage: Bacteria > Bacillati > Bacillota > Bacilli > Caryophanales > Bacillaceae > Bacillus > Bacillus sp. SIMBA_154. The sequence continues at coordinate 20,195 of NZ_JAWJBV010000022.1, read as the reverse complement.
AACAGTTGGACGTGTTGTTGCACCGTTCAACGGCAAGGTTGAAACCATTTTCCAAACAAAACATGCGATTGGATTAAAGAGTGACAAAGGTACAGAGCTTCTCATCCATGTTGGGATTGATACGGTGAAGCTTGGCGGAAAGCATTTCACAAGTCATGTGCAGTCCGGTGATCTTGTTCAAGCAGGAGATGTGCTGGTTGAATTTGATATCAAGGGTATTCAGCAAGAAGGCTATGATGTCACCACGCCTATTATCGTCACCAACACAAACGATTTTGCACGAGTTGATGCGAAAACAGATGGAACGATCACAGAGAAAGAGACATTGCTCACAGTCAGTGTAGAAGAAAATGAGGAGGTCATTCAACATGAACAAGTTAGAAAAAACATTTCCTAAAGGTTTCTTATGGGGCGGCGCTGTTGCTGCCAACCAAATTGAAGGCGCTTATAACAAAGGTGGAAAAGGCTTATCTACAGCTGACATATCTCCAAATGGCATTATGCACCCATTCGATGAATCAATGAAAGACCTTAACTTATATCATGATGCAATCGACTTCTACCATCGCTATAAAGAAGATATTGCACTCTTTGCAGAAATGGGATTCAAGTGCTTCAGACTATCGATTTCTTGGCCGCGTATTTTCCCAAATGGCGACGATACTGAACCAAATGAAGAAGGTCTTGCTTTCTATGACAAAGTGTTTGATGAACTTCACAAGCACGGGATTGAGCCAGTTGTGACCATCTCTCATTATGAAATGCCTCTTGCACTTGTGAAAAACTATGGCGGATGGAGAAACCGTAAGCTTGTGGATCTTTACGAAACATACGCTAAAACATTGTTCACGAGATATAAAGACAAAGTGAAATATTGGATGACTTTTAACGAAATCAACGTCGTGTTACATGCCCCTTTCACAGGTGGCGGACTTGTATTTGAAGAAGGCGAAGACGAGAAAAGCATTCAATATCAAGCAGCCCATCACCAATTTGTTGCAAGTGCTTTGGCTGTTAAAGCGGGACACGAAATCATTCCAGATGCGAAAATTGGCTGTATGATTGCAGCTATGACCACATATCCGTACAGCTCAAGACCAGAAGATATGTTTGCTGCGATTGATCAAGACCGTAAAACATTGTTCTTCTCAGATGTACAGGCAAGAGGCTACTATCCAGGATACATGAAACGGTATTTACGTGAAAATGGGATCACCATTGAGTTCCAAGATGGTGACGAAGACATTTTAAGAAACCATACAGTGGACTATATCGGCTTCAGTTATTATATGAGCTTTGTGGCAAGTACAGATCCTGCAATCCTTGATCAGGCTGAAGGTGGGAATCTATTTGCAGGCGTGAAAAACCCATACCTTGAAGCAAGTGATTGGGGCTGGCAAATTGATCCGAAAGGACTTCGTACGACGCTTAATCAGCTGTATGACCGCTACCAAAAACCATTGTTTATCGTAGAAAATGGCTTGGGCGCTGTCGATCAAGTGGAAGAGGACGGATCGATTCAAGACGATTACCGGATTGATTACCTCAGAAGCCACTTGCTAGAGGCAAGAGAAGCCATCGCAGACGGTGTAGACTTGATCGGTTATACAAGCTGGGGCCCAATTGACCTTGTCAGTGCATCAACTGCTGAAATGAAAAAACGCTACGGCTTCATTTATGTCGACCGTGATAATGAAGGAAACGGTACATTAGATAGAAAGAAAAAGAAAAGCTTCGATTGGTATAAACAAGTGATTGCTACGAATGGTGATTATTTAGATGTATAAAAGAAAGAGACAAACCGCTGATGATGCGGTTTGTCTCTTTTTTCGTCAAGGGACTATGAAGTCCACACTTGATCAGCAATCTCAATCACATGACGCAGCTTTTCCCATTGCTGCTCTTCTGTTAACAGATTGCCTTCCTCCGTGGATGCGAATCCGCATTGTGGACTCAAACAAATTTGGTTAATGTCCACATATTGAGCCGCTTCCTCGATTCGTTTTTTAATTTGTTCAACCGGCTCAAGCTCACCGTACTTTGAAGTCACAAGACCAAGTACGATTTGAAGATTTGGGTTCTTCACATATCGAAGAGGCTCAAATCCGCCAGAACGATCGTCGTCAAATTCTAAAAAGAGGCCATCAAGATCTAAACCAGCAAAAATCGTTTCTGCCGCTGCTTCGTAACCACCTTCAGCTGCCCATGTTGATTTAAAATTGCCACGGCAAATGTGCATTGTGATGACTAAATCCTCTGGGCGATCGGCAACGGCTTCATTGATTGTTTTTGCAAACGACTCACGAAGTTCATCTTCCTCGCGGCCAAAGGCTTTGATTTGTTCATGACCTTTTTCAGAAAAGAACACTGCCCATGCCGTATCATCTAGCTGCAAGTAGCGGCAGCCTGCATCATAAAAAGCACGGATGGCTTTCTTATACGCCTGGGCCACATCATGGTGGAAATCATCTAAGCTGTCATACACACCTTCATCAAGCTTTCCACGGAAAAAGAGCATATTCGGACTTGGAATCGTCATTTTTGCCGTATGATCACCAGCGATGCTGTGAAGGAAGCGGTAATCTTCTAGCATTGGGTGCTCTGTAAAATCGATTTTACCCGTTACCTTAATGCCTCGTGCTTTTGTCGTTGTGTTGTGGAATTGAATGCCCTGATCTGCTTCAAATCCTTCGACCCCATCAAGTCCTTCAAGAAAGTCAAAATGCCACCATGCACGTCTGAATTCTCCGTCTGTCACAACCTCTAATCCAATCTCCTTTTGCTTCTCCACAATACGTGTGATTTCTGCATTTTTAATTTGTCGGAGCTGCTCTGCTGTCAGCGTACCGTCTGCTTTTTGCTTACGTGCTTCTTTGATGCGCTCTGAACGGAGTAAACTTCCTACTTGATCTGCGCGAAATGGCGGCTTTGTTGTTTTCTTTCCAATGGTTTGTACTTGTGTCATGCTGAATCCCTTCCTTCTACAGGTTGAATATCAAATAAAAAAGCTCTTCCTTGGATAAGGAAGAGCATCATATACTGTGAGATCTCTGCCTTATCTTCAAACAAGCGTGTGCTTGCTTAAGGAATTAGCACCATTCTGTTCCTAGGAACAGCGGTTGCCGGGTTTCACAGGGCCAGTCCCTCCACCACTCTTAATAAGGTTACCTTTTGATTCAATTTTCTTAATATACACAATTATTCAATCTTTTCGAGAAAAAGTCAATGGTTTTTACAATTTATTTTCCTACATAAACAAATCAGCGACAAGAACACCAGCTAGTCCGACAAGTGAAAGAACAGTGACCATCAATGTCCATGTTTTAAAGGTTTGGGCCATTGACAGGTTAAAGTATTCTTTATAAATCCAGAAACCCGCATCATTCACGTGAGAGAACGTAATACTTCCGGCACCTGTTGCGATCACCATTAATTCCGGGCTGACACCCGTTAATCCAATAAGTGGTGCAGAAATGCCAGCCGCGGTGAGACCGGCGACAGTTGCTGACCCTAATGATACACGCAGGACAGCAGCAATCAGCCAGGTGAGGAGCAGGGGAGAAAGAGTGCTTCCTTGCATGATCCCAGCAATGTATTGATCGACGCCGCTATCGATGAGCACCTGTTTAAAAGCGCCGCCGCCTGCAATAATTAATAGAATCATTGCAATGGAGCCAATAGAATCCGTGATCGACTTCATGACTTCCTGCATGCTTTTGCCCCTGCCAAGTCCAAACGTGTAGATGGCAAGCAGCACTGAGATTAATAGCGCAATCGCCGGTTCACCTAAAAACTCAGCTGTTGGCAAGAATGGAGAGGATGGGAAGAAAATTTCTAAAAATGCTCTGAATGTCATAAGTAATACAGGCAAAACAGCGGTAAAAATGCTAATCCCGAAGCTTGGCATTTCCTCTTCTGTAAATTCCTTTGGATTAAATAAGTTTTTCGGTATATGTGCATGCAATTGATCTTTTTGAAATAGTTTCGTAAACAGTAGTCCTCCTACTAACACAGCAGGAATTGCTAAAATAATTCCAACTAACAACGTTTGTCCCATGTTTGCTTGAAAGACATTGGCAATGGCTGTCGGCCCTGGATGAGGAGGGAGGAAGCCATGTGTTGTGATGAGTGCAGCGACGAGCGGCATGCCAACATACAACACAGGAAGTCTTGCGGCTTGAGCAATGGTAAAGACTAATGGAATTAAGATAATGAATCCGGTTTCATAAAACAGAGCAATTCCAATAACAAATCCAGTCAGCATTGTTGCCCATTGGATTTTCCCAATGCCGAATCGGTCAATGAGCGTCATCGCAATGCGCTGGGCGCCGCCAGAATCAGCCATCAATTTACCGAGCATCGCTCCAAAACCGAGAACCAGTGCTAGATGCCCGAGTGTACTACCGAGTCCTTTTTCGACGGAAGCAATCGCTTCAAGTGGTGACATACCTTCTAAAACAGCAACAATTAAAGAGACAATAATCAACGAAATGAAAGCGTTTAACTTAAAGACAACCATGAGTAAAAGCAATAACAAAACGCCAAGTCCAATAAAAACTAACGACATGGTCTTTCCTCCTTTGTGGTGCATAAGGGAGCGAGAACACTCCCTGCGCTTTATCCTTCAAGTATTTCTACAGCTTCTTTTAACGTATCCTTTGAGCCAACATTTCCCGGGAAAATCACGTAAGAAATGAAGGGGAATTTACTTTCTTCTCCTGTTTGCCAAACGGGAATACCAGGTTTAATTTGACCTGCAACAGTCGCACGTTTGACGCTAAGCCCTCTTGTTCCAATATCACTTGAGGTAATTCCACCTTTGGCAATGAGATATTTAGGGCGAATTGTGAGGCGCTGGACAATGCTTGTCACAGCATCACTAATTTGAACGGAAAGCTTTAATTCCTCCTCTTGACGATTGTCCCCAAGGTCAAGGCGTTCTCTTCTTGTATAAACAGCAACAGATTGACCGGATGCTAACAACATTTCGGTTTGCTCAATCACGCGGTCAATTTCCTCTTGAAATTCTTTGGGTTCTAACACGAGATGTGTATTAAATTCAATAAAAGCGATCTCTTTATTTTGCTGTAGCGCTCTTAATTGTTCCGTTGTTTTTTTGACATGAGAACCAACCATGATAAGACCACCGTTTGGGCTTTCTTCTTGTATCAAGTCTTTTCTTGTTAATATGGATTGGTCGTGGATGCCGCCAAGTACTTTTGTGAGAGCAGCCGCACTTCTGAAAATAAATTGCTGACCTGCTTGGGTGGCATCAATGAGGGCGGTGACAAAGACTTTGACATTGTCATAATCTACAGCGTTCACAACCACCTTTTGAAAATCCTTCACGGTCATGAGCTGCTCCTTGATTTGATCAATGCGTAAAGCCCGTATATCTTCTAACGAAATGTAGGTGGTGTTCTTTTTTGTGAACGTTCCGCCTGATTTTTCTTCAATCCACTCCCCGAGATGAGACGACTGAAAGCCGAATGTACGGTCTCGTGCAAATTCTGTATCACCAGCAGGAATCAAGTCGTGTCCTTCCTGTACGTAGTGGATATTGTTGATCGTAAAGCGTCCGCCTTCTTGGAAAAAGGGAAGAATGATTTCTCCGTCAAATTGGAAGGAGCTTCGTTGTTCAATGGTTGTTCTGAGTACTTCAGTTTCCAGCGGAAAGTGTCCACGCAGGGTAGAATCTCCCCGGCTGACAATGATGAAATCTTGATGAAGCCGCTCAGCTACTTTCACAATCGTTGAAGCAATCGTTTCGTGCGCAGCGGCAGTTTCTTTCTCAGTCATACTGCGAGAATTGGTTAAAATAAAGAACATACGGCTGTCTTCAAGAAAACCGGCTTCAATGCTTTCCTCTGACCAATCAGTGAAAACAGAGACGCCATGTACGGTTTGAATACCTGTTGGATCATCGTCTAATACAATGATTTTATGCTGAAAATGGCTTAGTGCTTGTTCATATGCCGTTTGAATGCTCTTTGAATCCGCTTTCGGAATGGCATTCAGTATTTCAGTGCTTTGCATCATGATCATCTCATCCTTTCTTCACTTCGACATGAGCCATTTTTTCGTAATATTGAACGATGCCGCCATGATCAAGTCCAGACTTTCCGTCTGCTTTGAGGGCATGGAAAATTTCAAGCAGCTGACTAGAAAGAGGGAGAGGAACGCCGATATCATGGGCAGTTTCCATCACATTGGTTAAATCCTTTAAGTTGATGTCGATGCGTCCGCCAGGTTCAAAGTTTCGATCCAAAATCAGTGGGACCTTTGCATCGAGAACGGCGCTCCCTGCCAGTCCGCCACGGATCGCTTCATACATTTTATCAATTGCAATGCCTGATTTAGCGGCAAGAACGAGCGCCTCAGACATAGCAGCAATATTTAAGTTGACGATGATTTGATTGGCAAGTTTAGCTGTTGTCCCGCTTCCGTTTGTCCCAACTAATACGACTTCTGTGCCCATCGCGAGCAGGACATCCTTTACTTGTTCGAAGATGGCTTCTTCGCCGCCAGCCATAATAGAAAGTGTCCCGTCTATCGCCTTTGGTTCTCCGCCGCTGACAGGTGCGTCGATAAATTCTACCTGGTGCTGTTTTGCTAGGGCGGCCAATGCTCTAGAGGTAACTGGTGAAATAGAGCTCATATCTATGATGACTGTGCCAGGTTTAGCTGTAGCTAAAATGCCATGATCACCTGATATAACTGCTTCTACATGCTCGCCTTTAGGAAGCATCGTGATGATGACATCGCTTTCAGAAGCTGCCTCAGCTGCTGAAAAAGCGCCCTTTGCTCCTGCTTCTTGTAATGCTCGAATGGCTTCCTCGTTCAGATCAAACACAGTCACAGTATGACCGGCTTTTAATAGATTGAGTGCCATAGGTTTTCCCATAATTCCTAGTCCAATGAATCCAATCTGTTTTGTCACTTTGTCCGCCCCCCATATAGAAAACCCTTACAAAAAGCGCTTTCTTTTCTTAATGTTAGTATATATACTATCTAATTTAAATAATAGTAGAAAAAAAACTATTGTTCATTTAATGTACATGACGTGATAGGAACGTGTCAACGGAAAATATGAGAAAAGTCACAAAAAAAGACCGGAATCAGCTCCGGTCTTATGCGTTCATGTTTTATTTTTAGCTACGGCTAATCGAGATCGTTTCACGTTTTCAATGGCATTTGATCCTAGCTCTAAAACAGCTGCGACATAAAGAACATCAATGATGACGAGCTGGTTAATACGGGAGATCATAGAGTCGGATCGATATGTTGTTTCCCTTGATGAACTGAGCAGGTGAAAGTCAGAGCGCTTTGCGAGCTCTGATTTCGGATAGCTCGTGATAGAGGCAATTGCTGCCCCCTTTTCTTTTGCAAATTGCACGGCATCAAGAATTTCTCTGCTCTCTCCTGAATGGGAGATCGCGACGATAAAATCGTGTTCCGTGGCGTGTGTTGCAATCATATTCATCATATGTGGATCACTGCACAGACTCACTTCAAAACCAAGCTGGAGGAACTTATGATAAGCATCTCCTGCAATAAAACTGGACGCACCTGCTCCAAAGAAGACGGTTTTATGTGCCTGTTTCATTTGTTCAATAAATTGAGTCACGGCTTGATCTTCTAAAATATGCTTCATATCCTGAATCGAGTTTGTTGTTAACTCTATGACCTTATGTTTAATATCTGCTACACTATCAGATGCCTCGATCTCGCCGTATATGGATTGAGGTGTATTGGTCGCAATATCCTGCGCGACATGGACACGAAACACTTGGTACGATTCATAGCCAATTTTTCGTAAAAACCGAAAGATCGTCGTTTCACTTGTGTTGCATTCAGCGGCGAGTGCACTAATGGAATGAAGCACAACTTTCTGAGGGTTTTGTAAAATGTAATTGGCAATCTTTTTCTGGGTTGGGGACAAACTATGAAACGTTGTCCGAATATGACTAAAAATATTCTCTTCTATGATAAACACCACACTTCATCTAACATTCTACATTAAGCATACAGGAACTTATGAAAACGGTAAACAAACCCGATGTGGAAAAGAGAAGAATAATATGGAAATGACGCTTCTTTTGGTTCTTTTGTCACGGTATACTCAATTGGTAATAGAAGAAAATAGGGGTTTTTACTATGACAATGAAAAAAGGCCTAACGATCAGCCTGATTATTTTTTCGCTGATTGTTTCGTTGTTTGCTCCAGTTGGATCTGTGGTTATGAAATCGCACCATACTATCAAGGAATTCCTATGATTCAAGTACCTGCAAAGGTGTATAAATAAAAAGAGAAACGGCCACTGGATGTGGTCGTTTATTATTGTGTCTAAAACACGTTCTTACACAAACAAAAAGAACCCCTGATGAGGCTCTTTCTTTGAATTTATACTTGTTTAGGTGCATCGTTTAGTGGATGGCGGCGTTTGCCGTTGTAGTGGCGGCGCATACGAAAGATTTCAAACTCCGAAAGCTCTGCGCTTTTTCGTTTTTGGGTGCGGTTATCTTTTTTGAAAGAGAAAAGTAAGTAGCAGCAAAGTGAAGCGATAATCAATAAAATCATCATATGACATTCCTCCAATTCATCCTATTCTTTCAGTGTAGACAGGGTGAGTGATGTTTATAACTGAAAATAAGCAGCAGAATCGGTTTAGTTCTTAAGGTTTAGATGATCTGCTAATTTAGGTCTAAAATACTGGTTGTTTTTAACTATTATATTTCCAATTATTTCACTCGTCAAGAAGAATTTTTCTGGGGTTGTCTATATTAGTACGATTAAGTGTCACAAAAGTTTCAGAATATTGTAAACTTTTATTAAAAAACCGTTCCCGAACAGGAACGGTTGTAAACATGTCTATGCTTTTTCTTCAAATAAACGTGCGATTTCCACGATGACTTCTGTTGCTTTCACCATGTTCTCCACTGAAATAAATTCATATTTACCGTGGAAGTTTTCTCCGCCAGTAAAGATGTTTGGTGTTGGGAGACCTTTATATGAAAGCTGAGAGCCATCTGTACCGCCGCGTATAGGTTCGATCACAGGTGTCACTGAGCGGTTTTCCATTGCTTCATGGGCAATGTCCACAATATGTTTAACCGGCTCAATTTTTTCTCTCATATTATAATATTGATCCTGAATGCTGAGGGTGATACTGTTTTCGCCGTAGACCGCTTTTAAGTCATTTGCAATCTTTTCAAATAGTGCTTTGCGATTGTTGAACTTCTCTTTATCAAAATCACGGATAATATATTGCAGCTCTGCTTCTTCCACTTCTCCTACAAACTTCGTCAGGTGGAAAAAGCCTTCATATCCTTCTGTATACTCCGGAGATTCATCTGAAGGGAGTTTGTTGTGAAAGAGCATCCCGATCTTCGCAGCACTGACCATTTTGTCTTTCGCTGTACCTGGATGGACATTGTTTCCTTTAATCGATACCTTGGCACCTGCTGCGTTGAAGCTTTCATATTGAAGCTCTCCAAGCGGTCCGCCGTCAATGGTATAAGCATAGGAAGCGCCAAAGGCATCGACATCAAATTTGTGCGGTCCTCTGCCAATCTCTTCATCTGGAGTAAAGGCGACTCGAATCTTTCCATGCTTGATTTCTGGATGCTGAATGAGGTAATGCATGGCGGTCATAATTTCTGCGATACCTGCTTTGTTATCTGCACCAAGTAAGGTCGTGCCATCAGTGGTGATGAGCGTATGTCCTTGGTACTTTTGCAAATTTGGAAACTGTGCTGGAGATAACACGATATGTAAATCTTCATTTAACGTGATGTCACCGCCTTGATAGTCCTCATGAAGCTGCGGTTTCACATTCTTGCCGGTGAAGTCAGTAGCTGTATCAATATGAGCCAGGAAGCCAATCGTTGGCACTTCTTTGTCGGTGTTAGATGGGATCGTTCCCATAACATAGCCGTTTTGATCCATTGTTACTTCTTGAATCCCGATGGATTTCATCTCTTCAACAAGCTGTCTCGCTAGGTTCAGCTGTCCTGCAGTAGATGGGCAGCTTTCTTTTTCTGCATCAGACTGAGTATCTACTTTCACATAACTTGTGAAACGCTTGATCATTTCCTCTTTCATCTATACGTCACTCCTTTTGTAGAATATGTTCATTTTATCACGTCTTGAATGCGCTTCATAACAAGAAAGGTTTTCTCTGGCAATTAGAGAGGAAAAAGGCCTACTTTTATTAGGCGATGTGCTGAATGGTTCTTTAGGGTGATTTTTTTGGGTGTCTTTTTATTTATAATGAGGACATATAAAATCATCCATTTGTACGTTAAATTGGGAGAAAGGGGTGCGAAAGTTGGATTCTAGTCAAACGCTGGCACTCGCTCAAAAGTTTCAGGAAGCGGCTGATGAGATTCGGCAGTCGAAGCAGCTGCTTGAGAATCGGCTGAAAGCAGTAGGATCAGGCTGGCAAGGAGAAGCAAAGAATAAATTTGATAAAAGCTTTGAGGAAACAACGGCACGCTATGATCAATTTGAAAAGGACTTGCTTGAAACGAGCCAGGAACTGCGGGATGCAGCAGTCAAGATCGAGGAGCGTAAAGCCGAAATTGCCAGAATGGAAGAGATTGAGCGAAAAAGACGAGAAGAACGGAGAGAAAGAAACCGAGAAGGGAGATGATGTGATGGCACGTGACATTGTGGTTGATCCAGATCAGCTGACAGGGCTGGCGAATGATTTTGTAGGTGAGCTTTCCGCCACCGAAACAAAGCACCACGATTTACATAGTGAACTGGATCATTTGATTTTAGGCTGTGATCCTCGGTATAGAAGCTGTTTTTCTGGTGTTGGGGACGCATGGAGTGCTGGACAAGCATTAATAAGCAAATTGAGCAGTGATGATATCGCGATTCGTCATGCAGCAGATAAAATGGTCGATGCAGATGATATTCTAAGGAAAATGTACAGCATCTATGATCAATATGGCACGCTCACGAGCTTAGCTGGTATCGTGATGATGCAGGCGAAATACTACGGGCTTGGGATGACAACCTTTATGAAAGAAAATGGCCGTTATGCAGCGCAGCATTCTAAGCTGCTGCTTGATTTGACCAGCCAGGTAGAAGGAACGAGATTTGACCGGCTAGCAAGGATTTGGCTGAGTAAAAAAGAATTATTAAAACGATCCAACTGGTCGATGGCTGATTTGGTCCATAAGAAATTCACGAAATTTTATCCTGACGATACGGTTGCGTTTACGAACAGTGTCCGCGATTTTACAAAAGGGAGTATCAATTGGAAGGACACGGCTGGAATCAAGTCTGTTCTGAAAAATGGGGCAAGATTTGCTAAAGGAAATGCCATCATTGCAACAGTTGTCACTGGTGCAACGGAAACGGTTGGCTGTGGTTTGAAAATGGCTGAGAACTATGCAGAATTCGGTGATCAGCCGGAAGTTCTTAAGCGTGAAAATGCAAAGGCTGTTGGAAATGCAGTGAATAATACGGTCTTTATCGCTGGCGGGTCCGTCGCAGGTGCCGTTGTCGGCGGCGCTCTCGGAAGCTTTGCGGGCCCGATTGGAACAGTTGTTGGTGGCGCCATTGGATCAGCAGTAGGTGGATTTATTGGAGAAAAAGTCGCCAAGCTGACATCCGGTTTTGCTGAACAGGTCGCAGTGAAATTAAAGGAACCGATTCATGCAGTCGTTGATAAAGGGAAAAAAGCATTTGAGCTGGCGGGTCAAGGTGTGAAAGCAGTCAATGACACCATTGATCAAGCAAATCAGATGATACATAAAGGGATAGAACAAACAAAAGAAACCGCAGACTCGCTTATAAAGGGTGCAGGCGATTTCTTTAAGGGCGCATTTTCTTTTGGATAAGGAGAGATCAAGTTGGATCAGCTGAGTCTAAGTATCGAGGAACTCATCTTTAGTTTTTACAGTGAAGGCTATTTTGAACAAGGCATGTCCTTAAAGGAAGCCTATTATCCTGATGTAGAGGATGAACGTCTTGGGTTTTTGTTTGAAATTGCGTGCCGCTCTTTGCTGGCAAAAGACGTGCTGGAATTTCGAAACAGACAATACCGTTATAAAGCAGAATACCGTCATTTCATCCAGGCCATGAATGATGCATCTCATACCGTCAAGGCTTCAAGATTTGGAGAGTTAGATGAAGAAGTCAGTACCTCCTTTCATACGACGCAGGCGGGCGTGTATGCGCATCATACGCTTTATGATCAACAAGTGCATCAGATCCATAAACTGAAAGACGATCAGCAGGCAGAGGAGCAAGTGAAAGCCTTTTTGAGCATACACATGTGTGATCACCGCATACCTGTTATTAACCTGCAAGCAGAGGAATTTGAAATGCTGTTAGAGCAAGCAAGCGAAGGGAAAGATGAGTGTTTTTCCTTCCTTAATAAAACAGAGAATCAAGAACTCGTGAGGGCATTTGTTTCCGATGTGCAGGCGAGAAAAGGAAAGATGGATTCCCTTATGAAGGTAGCCTATGACAAAAACAATACGCCGGATGTGGAGTCCATGTTATTTGTTATACCAGGTGAGAAACATTCATGGCTTGTGTCGGGAATAAAGGAAAACGAATTTCGCATAGAGACGGCTCATAGAGACGGGTTACGTTCTATATTCTAATGGAGAAAAGGAGAATGACGCTTGAATCCAAGTGAAGTAATAGAAGTGAGGAGCAGACCCTTTCTAAGAGTATGGGCATTCTTAGCAACGGGCGGCTTTGGTATCATCGGTATTTGGCTATTTTCAGAAGCTCTTACATTTGAATCGAATTATATATTATTTTTATTTTTAGGCGGACTATCAGGCATTGTGTATGGCTGGATCTCCTTTTTAATGATTCTGCCGGCTTTTACGAAGAGGGGAAATGTGATTTTTCGAATTCAGCGCGGAGAGAATGGCGCTGTGCTGCATCGAGAGCAAACGATCCCTTTTCAAGACATTCAATCAATCGACATGCGCCGGCACCGTTACAGTATAAGGGGATTTCTCTTCATGGATGTGCTCATTCGGAAAATAGATGGGAAGTTGATCAAGATTCCGGCGTACAGTATTTTAGATGAAGAAGTATTCGAGCAAACCGTCAAACAAGACATCTATCCATATTTAAATCGGGCTGCCCAAGAGAACTGGAAACAGCAGCATGGTCAGGTCGAAGAGCAGATCGACTAGGTCGTTTACGCCATGATTTCAAAGGATAGGACGCCACTTTTTCGAAAAAATCGTGTATGATGTCAGTAAAGACTGAACGCTCAAGAGGTGATGAGAGATGGACAAAGAGATGGTAATCGACCTCGTCACAGAACAAATGGCACGGATTCGAAAAGAAAAGAATTATACGCAGGACCGCATGGCTGAGGTACTTGGTTTATCGAAACGGCATTTGCAGCAGGTCGAAAAAAACAGACTGCGCCTCAACTGGACACAAACTGCGGCCGTTTGTGCATTATTCAGGGATAGTGACATTTTAAAAGGGACACTTGGGGATGACCCGCTTGAGATTTTGGAAGTCGTGGCACATGATGAATTGCATCTATCTGTTGAACGTACAATTGGCGGAAAGGTTTGGTGGCGGACCTCGATAAAAAAAGGCACGTTTCGTCTCCAGCAAAATGTGCTGAGTCAGCATTACCGTATCTTAGATGATGAGAATTATCGCTATTATAGTTCGTTTAATAAAGAAGAAGCGAAGCGGCGGTTAGAGGAATTAAGCCAGCTGTCTTCACCTTATTCATAAGCAGCTGTTATCAAAAAGAAAAGAGAGGCGCCCGTATGATAGGGACCTCTCTTTTCTTTGTTTATACTTTCAGAGTGTTTTTCGCCCGAATAAAGGCAACAAGCTGTTTGATTTCTTCATCGGTTAGTGGAACGCCATCTACGAGGATGGTTCCTTCTTTTGCTTCCGTCAGTTCAATTTTGATATCAGAGATTTTGCGCTTTATCTCTGGCTCGTCCGTTCTACCAAGTAAAAAATCAATGGACGTATCATACAAATCAGCCAGCAGCTTCACTGCTTCAAGCGAAGGTCGTCGGTACCCAGATTCGTAACCGGCATAGGTGCTTTTGGCGATACCTAGGCGATCTGCCGTATGCTGGAGAGACCATTTTTTCTTTTTTCTAAGGGTGGTTAAACGATCGAGTATCATACATGAACGCTCCTTTATATACATCAACAGTATATCATATTTTGACATGGAGTGTACGCGTTATGCGTAATAATTTCTTGATTAATTCGCAGTATGTGACTATAATGACAATGAAGGTACGCGTAAAGCGTATATTATAGAATAGCACAAGCTGGCTTATAATATGTGTGACAAACGAAGTAATTTTACTGAAAGAGGTGGACCTGTTGAAGAAATTATTGCTTTTAACCACTGGTGGGACGATTGCATCTGTAGAGAGTGAAAATGGTTTGGCTCCAGGTGTTAAAGCTGAGGACCTTTTAAGCTATTTAAACGAAATTAATGCAGAGTACACAATGGACACAAAGTCCCTGATGAGTATAGATAGTACAAATATGCAGCCTGAATACTGGGTGGATATCGCAACAGCCATTTATGAGAATTATGATCAATACGACGGCTTTGTCGTCACTCATGGAACCGATACAATGGCCTATACATCAGCAGCTCTATCTTATATGCTGCAAAATCCTGATAAGCCGATTGTTATTACAGGTTCACAAATTCCGATTACGTTTAAGAAAACAGATGCGAAGAAAAACATCACAGATGCGATTCGTTTTGCATGTGACGGTGTAGGCGGCGTATACGTCGTGTTTGATGGAAGAGTGATTCAAGGAACACGCGCAATCAAACTAAGAACGAAAAGTTACGATGCATTTGAAAGTATTAACTACCCATATATTGCATCGATTGAAAACCATCAAATTGAATACAATAGCAAAGTAAAAAGAACATCAATGAAACCGCTTAAATTAGATGCATCCTTGAACACGGATGTTTGTCTATTAAAATTGCACCCAGGACTTAAGCCTGAGTTTTTAGAGGCGATTAAAGGTGTGTACAAAGGGGTCGTCATCGAAAGCTACGGCAGCGGCGGAATTCCTTTCGAAGGAAGAAACCTTTTAGAAAAGATCAACGAATTGCTGGAAGAAGGCATTTCTGTTGTCATCACAACTCAGTGTCTCGAAGAAGGAGAAGACATGAGTGTGTATGAAGTAGGACGCAAGATCAATCAAGAACTGGTGGCACGTTCACGAAACATGAACACAGAAGCCATCGTGCCGAAACTCATGTGGGCATTAGGCAAAACAACAGATCCAAGAGAAGTGAAAAAGATTATGGAAACGCCAATCGCAGAAGATTTAGTAATTTAACTATTCTATAGAAAGCAGGTCATATCAGATGGTTCAAGCAACTTATCGCTACGAGAAGGATTTTCTTGGTGAAAAAGAAATTCCGGCAGACGTGTATTATGGTGTTCAAACCCTTCGTGCAAAAGAAAATTTCCCGATTACAGGGTATCGCATGCACGAGGAACTTATCAGAGCCTTTGCCATCGTCAAAAAAGCAGCAGCTCAAGCCAATATGGAAGTTGGACGTTTATATGAAGGAATTGGCAATGCCATCGTTCAAGCGTCTGATGAAGTCATTGAAGGTAAGCTGCATGAGTACTTCATTGTAGACCCAATTCAAGGCGGCGCAGGAACTTCGATGAATATGAATGCCAATGAGGTCATTGGTAACAGAGCCTTAGAGATCATGGGACATCAAAAGGGTGAATACATTCATTTAAGTCCAAACACACATGTGAACATGTCGCAATCGACGAATGATTCATTCCCAACCGCTATCCATATTGCTGTGCTCAAGCAGTTAGACATTCTGCTTGAGACGATGCAGGTGATGCAGGACGTATTTCAAAAGAAAGCGAAAGAATTCGATCATGTGATCAAAATGGGTCGTACGCACCTGCAGGATGCTGTTCCGATCCGTTTGGGACAGGAATTTGAAGCATACAGCCGCGTTCTAAGCCGTGATATTAAACGGATTAACCAATCGAAGCAGCATTTATATGAAGTAAACATGGGTGCGACAGCTGTTGGGACAGGCTTAAACGCAGATCCACGCTATATTGAGATCGTGGTGAAGAAGCTAGCAGATATTTCTGGTCTTCCGCTTGTAGGCGCAGAGCATCTTGTGGATGCGACGCAAAATACAGATGCTTACACAGAAGTGTCCGCCGCATTAAAAGTATGTATGATGAACATGTCTAAGATTGCCAATGATCTTCGTTTAATGGCATCTGGTCCGCGTGCAGGTCTTGCTGAAATTGCATTGCCAGCCCGTCAGCCTGGATCATCGATTATGCCTGGGAAAGTCAATCCAGTCATGGCAGAGCTCATTAACCAAATCGCATTCCAGGTCATTGGGAACGACCACACCATCTGTCTTGCTTCTGAAGCGGGTCAGCTTGAGTTAAATGTGATGGAGCCTGTTCTGGTCTTTAATTTGCTTCAATCTATTAGTATAATGAATAACGGATTCCGTTCATTCACAGATCATTGTTTAGCGGACATTGAAGCAAATGAAAAACGTTTGAAAGAATATGTAGAAAAAAGTGCAGGCGTGATCACTGCCGTGAACCCTCACTTAGGCTACGAAGCAGCCGCTAGAATTGCAAGAGAAGCTATTTTGAAGGGACAATCGATCAGAGATCTTTGCTTGCAGTATGATGTTTTAACGGAAGAAGAACTTGATATTATCTTAAATCCTTACGAGATGACAAAGCCTGGTATTGCGGGTCAAGAGCTGCTAGAGCGACAATAATATCAAAAAATTTATTTTATCAATATGACGAATTGCCTGTGACAAAGAGAAAAACAGGCAATTCACTTTCTTTCGAATTGGCACACTTTTTTCACAATATTTTGAAAACGCTTAACACACGCACAAAGGGAGGAAACAAAATGAAATCACCACGTCTGCCGTCTTTGACAGAGGTCGTGTCTGTACTTGGCTTGTTTTTAGCAATTGTTTTATCATTTACTCTTTACTTCAAATTAGATATTCAACTAGCACTGTTTATCTCATGGTTTATGGTGATCGCTTTAGGGATTCGATTGGGACATTCATATAAGGATCTTCAAAATGCGATTACAAAAGGGATATCAAATGGTTTAGATGCTATCTTGATCTTAATTGCTGTTGGTGCACTTGTTGGAACATGGATTGCTGGTGGTGTTGTACCTACATTAATCTATTATGGCCTAGAATTTATTCATCCTAACATTTTCTTATTAGCTACACTTGTTATTTGTGCCATTATGTCCATTGCAACAGGAACCTCTTGGGGGACGGTTGGAACGGCAGGTATTGCCATGATTGCGATTGGTGAAGGTCTTGGGATTCCGCTTCCAATTGTTGCAGGTGCCGTTTTATCTGGAGCCTACTTTGGTGATAAATTATCGCCATTATCAGATAGCACCGTACTCGCCGCTTCTCTTTCTAAAGTAGACGTGCTGGCGCATGTAAGAGCTATGATGGTCTTATCCATACCAGCCTTTGTGATTACAGCGATTATGTTTACGATTACAGGGTTTATGTATGGCGGTCGAAACATTGATCAAGATAAAGTAGAGTTTTTGAAAAATGCACTTCATGATACATTTACAATTAATATCTGGATGGTTATTCCGGCTGTAGTTGTTGTGTTATTGCTCGTATTTAAGAAACCTTCAATGCCTGTTATCGCCATTGGTGCTCTCCTAGGCTCGATTTGGGCCATGGCTTTTCAAGGAATGAATCCGGCAGATGCGATTGCTACGGCTTATAATGGCTTTTCCATTAACTCAGATGTAGATTTCTTAAATACCCTGTTAAACCGTGGCGGTATTGTCAATATGCTAGGATCTTTAGTGGTGATTATCCTCGGTCTTGGTTTCGGTGGTGTACTTGAATATTTAGGAGTATTAAAAGTCATCGTCTCTACGTTTGAGAAGAAATTGCATAATGCAGGAAACGTCACTCTATCCACACTAGTTGTTGCTTTCTTTGCGAATATTTTTGGCTGTGCTATGTATGTATCAATCATCCTTACGCCAAAAATTATGGAAAAGAGCTATGATAAATTAAAATTAGACAGACGTGTTTTATCCAGAAACTCTGAGGTCGGTGGTACGCTTACGTCTGGTATGGTTCCATGGTCAGATAACGGGATTTACATGGCGGGAATTCTAGGCGTATCGACATTCTCTTATTTACCATTTATGTGGTTGAGCTTTGTCGCCATTGGTCTTGCGATTATTTACGGATATACTGGGAAATTCATTTGGTACGTCAAAGATCAGCAAGAAAAAGAAGAATCGGCATCATAAGCCGTTTGCAAAAGCCGCTCCTCACTGGGCGGCTTTTGTTTGTCCTAGGACCGAGAGACTATATGTGATACAAAGTAGGTGATCGTGATTTTAGACCCCCTACAGAAGAGGTCTTTAGGTGTAGTATGAAGGAGAGTGAAAGCGTATTTATACCATAAAAAGGGCACAAATACCTATTCAAACATGAGTCTTTGAGCCTTATAATAACAATATTGGAAAAAATGCTATTTACCATTACGCTTGTTTAGAGGGAATCTAAGCAGCGTTTTTATATTTTGACAGGAGGAGGAACCCCTATGAGCTTATCGGATATGCTGACTGCCCTTAACGGAGGCATTTCAAATAAAAAAGCAGAGATCGAAGAGAAGATCGCTCGACTCAAAAAGGCGAAAAGCAAGATTGAACGTGAACAAGATGCGGCAGAAACAGACCTAAAGCAAATCAAGCAGCCAAAGCTTGGGACCTCTTGGAAAGGTGAGAGAAGCCAGGATTTCAAATCAGAGCGGAATGAAGCACATGATGCGCTGCAAACGATCGTGAACGACAAATACCCACGCTACGTGAGCCGCATTGAATTCAAAATCAATACATTAGAAGCTGAACAAGCTGCCTTATCCTTTGCCAGTTCCTTAGCTGGAGACGCCGCACGTCTTGCTGAAAAAGGAGAAGACGCAGTAGAGGACGCAAAACGCTTGATCTCAAAAGCATGGAGCAGCTTGTAAAGCTACTGTCATGCTGAACAAATCTGGAGGATATCACAATGGGACAAATTAAGTTAAACTACCAAACAGTCATGGATAAATTAGATGAAGTCTCCCAAGCAGTCGAAGCTTTAACAATGAAAAAAGCAGCAGATAAAGCGGGTGAAAACAGCCTTGAATTTGTGACCAAGTGGACGGCACGTGAAGCAGAGGTGGGCGAAATGGTCTCAAGCTTTAAAGAAGCCTTGATTAAAAATGTTCAAGATACGCGCTCTAATGTGAAGACGTTAAAAGAACAGGATGAAGCGATTGCTGCAAAATAAATCAGCATAATCGTTTTATTTATTGCTTACATTGATATGGTGTGAAATGTAGTTATAAAGACTCATATATAATTCGAGATTCATGTCCTATGATTATTCCGTTTTCCTTCCAATCACTACGTTAAAAGGACACCTTTTCCCTATTTAAGCATAAGGCTTTTCACCTTATACTATACTTAATGAAAGCGAACGATAGAAATGTCAGGATTGGAAAAAGCAGGTGAGCTGCTCGGTTCCAAAGGCTCTGACGCAGTGCTTTCGTATGAGGTCCGATAGAGGTGGATGACATGAGTTTATCCGAGATGCTGCATCATCTGCATATGGGAATTGAAAACAAACGTGCAGAATTTGACGAAATGATCTCTCGGTTAAAGACAGCCAAAAGCAATATTCGAACAGAACAAGATCTTGTGCAGTCAGACTTAAAGGAAATCAAAAAGCCTGCTCTAGATTCGTCATGGAAAGGTGAGAGAGGAATAGACTTTCATCGCCATCGGAAAGAAGCCTACAGTGTGATGCACGACATCGTGAATAATGAGTATGAAAAATATATGTCTGAGATTGACCAAAAAATCCTGCACTTTGAATTGAAAAAAATGGAGCTGGCTGTCGCCAGTAATTTTGCAGGAAGAGCCCAGGACGTGATGGAAAAGGGCGAGGATTTTGCAAAGGATGTTAAACATTTGATTGAACGAGGCTGGAAAGCTCTTTAATACAATAAACGAAACAGCCGCCCTATGAGCGGCTGTCAGGCTGTCGAGAAAATCTCGACAGCTTTATTTTTTTCCTTAAAATTTACATCTCCTCATTTTATAATAGAGAAAA
>NZ_JAWJBV010000021.1:0-54083 GCF_046536015.1 Bacillus sp. SIMBA_154 | reverse complement strand
GCGGAGCGAATTTGACATTCGTGAGCACCGGCACGCAGGACTGACACCGAATGCGAGGGTTTGTCTACACGCTGAGACATGAATGGAGTCATTCATGTCTTCTACAGATTAAAGAGATGCTTTTTCTGATACAACAAGTGATTTTAGTTCTTCTGCCGCTTTTTTTGGATCCGTGCTTTGGCTAATGGCGCTAATGATGCTAATGCCATCTGCTCCTGCTTGTATGACTGGTGCAGCATTTTCATATGTGATGCCGCCAATCCCAACAATCGGAATATGAAGACCATGATGACGTACTTCGGTGATCAAAGACACACCTTGGACACTGCGTGTATCCTTTTTCGTCTCTGTTGGGTAGACCGGACCCATCCCGACATAATCTGCCCCGTCCTTCATCGCTTGTTTCACTTCATCTATATGATGAGTGGACACGCCTAATAGTTTATTTCCGATCCTCTGCCGCACGTCTTGTGCATTTGTATCTTCCTGACCAACATGGACACCATCTGCATCAAGATCTACCGCTAGCTGTACATCATCATTTACGATAAAAGGGACATTCGCTTCTTGGCACAGGGCTTGTATGTCCCGGGCCAATTGTTTCTTCTCTTCACCTTGCAGGGCTCCTTCACCCTTTTCACGAAATTGAAACATGGTGATCCCGCCTTGAATGGCTTCTTTCACGACATCAAGCGGATGCCTGCTTGTATTCGTTGTTCCCATAATAAAATAAACCGATAATTGCTGTTTGATTTGCTGTTGATCATCCTTTGTCATGCGAAACTCCCCCTATTTTCCCTAACGTGATCACATCATCGCTATTTGTGTTTGATAATGCGTTTAACAATTCTATTTGAAAGGTTCCTGGTCCACTCCCTTTTGTCTGCTGAGCAGCCTTTTCAGCTGCGACACCATAAAACAGCAGAGCAGCTGCCGACGCATGAAGTGGCAGTTCACCCGTTGCACAAAATGTGCCGATGACAGATGTGAGTAAACAGCCAGTCCCTGTCACCTTTGTCAGCCATTCATGTCCATTATGAATGGACAGCACCTCATCTCCATCTGACACTACATCGACTTTTCCTGTGATCACCACAACGGTCTGAAATACTTTTGCCGCTTGCTTCGCTAATGCAGATACATCCCCATTCGTCTCTTTCGCATCAACGCCTTTTGACTGCCAGCCATCCACTCCGAGTAAATGAGCGATTTCAGCAGCATTTCCTCTCACAACGGATATCTTTACTTGCTGTAACAGCTGTTTCGCCGTTCTCGTTCGAAACGTTGTCGCACCTACCCCAACAGGATCTAATAGAACAGGTACACCTTTTTCATTAGCCGCTTGTCCTGCGATGACCATAGCCTCCACAGTGTCCTTTGTCAGTGTGCCAATATTGAGCACAAGTGCATCCGCTAATTGCGCCATTTCGGCGACCTCCTCTTTGGCATTTGCCATGACAGGAGAGGCACCTAAAGCAAGCAGTCCGTTGGCTGTAAAATTCGTCACAACTTGATTGGTGATGTTATGGACAAGTGGATTATTTGCTCGAACTTTCTCTAGTAGATTAGATGCGCAGCTTATTTTCATCAGTATCGTCCTCCCTTTTACTCAGCATCCCAGACATAAGATTTAGTATGCTTTAACCATTCTCTTGCTGCAAAGGACAAATAGCGGTCCTTTCGCCAAATAACACCCAAATGCCATGGGATAGATGGGTGTAAGGAAATAACCTTTACCTTTTCAGGATCAAGATCTCGACAGATCCGTTCAGGGAGAAGCCCGATCCCAAGGTTCTCGGCTACCATTTCACTAATGAAATCCCATTGAGACGTTTCATAAATGACATTTGGCCGGAACCCTGCATTCATACATTCATTCAATATTCGGCTGTGCAAAACAAAATCTTCTCTAAAGAAAATAAAAGACTCTTCCTTCAAATCAGCTAAATGCACCTCATCACGCCCTGCCATCGGATGCGATGGATGCGTCACAAGCTTCATGTTCTCTTTAATAATGGTGTACGTATGAAAAATTTTATCATTTGCAGGCAGAACAATGACACCAATATCTAACGATCCATCCTCGACGCCTTCCTCAACTTTAATAGAGCCGTGCTCAACCAATTGAAATGTGACATCTGGATACTGCTGGCGGAATTCTCCCATGACATTTGGGAAGAAACTTGACCCAATCATGGGCGGCAGCCCTATTCGAATATGCCCTTTTTTTACATCCATTAAATCATTTAATTCACTCGTTAAATTCTGAAATGATTGGGTGATTTCACTTGCCTGTGTATACATCGTTTGTCCAGCATCTGTCATTTCAACCTGCCGGCCGTTCCGGTAGAACAGCTGCACCCCCAGCTCATCCTCCAGGTTTTTGACCATCTTGGAAATGGTCGGCTGCGACACATAAAGGGATTGCGATGCTTTCGTGAAGCTCTTTAACCTTGCCACTTCTAAAAAATATGTTAAATGTCTGATGTCCACATGGCTCATCCTTTCTATAGACAAAAGGAATAATAACTATTCGATATATGTATTTTACCTATAATAGAGCGTGCTGTACACTTTAAAGTAAGCTCATCAATTGGAACGTTGTTATGTTTTTGTGAAACAGTGAACAATTTATATAGAAAAAGGAGTGAACAGAAAGTGCAATTGCTCAAAACGCCGCTGATTGCTACCCTTCAGATTATGGCTTTATTTGTTTTTGCGAAATTGATGAATGTGCTGGCGGCCTTTTTGCATTTAAGAATTCCGGGCACGATCTTAGGCATTCTTGTCATTTTCTTATTACTTCATTTTAACATCATTAAATTAAAATGGATTGAACTTGGCGCCGTATGGCTGCTCGGAGAACTGCTGCTCTTCTTTATCCCGTCAGCAGTAGGTGTGATTGATTATGGAAAATTGCTTTCTCAATCTGGCACAAGTATTGTCCTTGTCGTCTTACTTAGTACCTTTGTGGTCATGCTCTCGACTGGCATGATGACGCAAATGATTGCGAAAAGAAAGGAGCGAAAAAAGCTATGTTAGTTGGCGGACTATTTCTGATCTTAACGGTTCTTTTATATCTCGGATCAAAAGCGGTGTACAAACGGCATCCGAAAGTCTATGTTTCCCCGTTACTTGTGACTCCGCTTGTCCTTGTGTCCCTGCTGTTAATCGTAAACATTCCTTACGATGCTTATAATCAAGGCGGGAAATGGCTCACGAATATGCTTCAGCCCGCGACTGTTGCTTTTGCCATTCCTTTATATAAGTATTTTCACATTCTGAAGAAGCATGCAGTGGAAATTATTTTGAATGTGGCTTGCGGTTCTGTCATCGCCATCTTATCAACGGCATTTATCGCCAAATTGTTTCATTTGGACACAAGCCTTATTGAGAGCCTTGTCCCAAGGTCGATCACAACACCAGTGGCAATGAGTGTGTCAGAAATGATCGGCGGCATGCCATCCGTTACGGCTGTATTCGTCATTTTAACGGCACTGTTCGGTTCGATCATCGGTCCAATGGTCATCCGTTATTTCCGCATTGATAATGACATTGCAATGGGCGTCCTGCTTGGTACAGGTGCACACGGGGCAGGAACATCGAAAGCCTTTGAATTAAGCTCTGTCTCAGGTACAATCTCAAGTGTATCGATGATTATTTCCGCCATTATTACATTATGTGCAGCGCCTATCCTCATGTCGTTCGCCTTATAAAAAAAGCCATTTCCCCTTATTGGAAAATGGCTTTTTCTTATGCTTGAATGAAGACAACCTTCAAATAGTTTCCTTCAGGATAATTCTTAGTTGTACGGAAATCCTCGGGAAGGGTATACTCTTCGATGATACGATACGTTTGTCCAGATTCTTTAAAGGCATCAGCAATAAATCCTTTAAATTTTTTCATTCCAAATGCACTGCTATTGGTTGATGCCACAATGACGCCGTTCTCAGCCGTGATTTGGATGGCTTCTTTTAATAGCTTTTTATAATCCTTCGCTGCACTGAATGTGTGTTTTTTCGTTCGTGCAAAGGAAGGCGGGTCTAAGATGACTAAATCATAGGTCCATCCCTTCTTCGCTGCAAATGGGAAGTATTTAAATACGTCCATGACTTTGATATCCTGTCCGTCCACATCAATTCCATTGACTTCAAACTGCTTGGATGTTTTTTTCAAGCTGCGGTTTGCGACATCCACACTTGTCGTACGGCTCGCTCCGCCAATCGCTGCTGCCACCGAGAAAGCGCCTGTGTAAGAAAATGTATTGAGCACAGTCTTTCCTTTTGCATAACGATCTCGGATTGCTTTTCTCACATGACGCTGATCAAGGAAAATGCCTGTCATAGCGCCATCATTTAAGTAAACCGCCACGTTCATACCGTTTTCTTTCACGATGAGAGGAAAGTCCCCTTTTTCTCCCTTCACAAAATCATCATCCTCAATGTATTGTCCAGACGTATCAAAGCGTTTCTTTTCATAAATTCCTTTATAGTCTGGATATACCTGCTCAAGCGCAGCCAATACATCTGCTTTTAATGTATAAACACCTTCGCTATACCATTGGATGAGATAGAATCCGTCATAATAATCAATGGTGATTCCACCAATTCCATCACCCTCTCCATTGAACACACGAAAAGCAGTCGTCTGCGTATCACGAAATAAATGCGTTCTACTTTTCGCTGCCTGCTCAAGCTTAAAGACAAAAAAGGCCTGATCTATTTTTTCGTTCGCATCAAAGGAAAGCACCCAGCCGATTCCTTTATTTTGCACACCATAATACCCTTTTCCTAAAAAGGAGCCTCTTTCATCCACCCATTCAATGAGCTCGCCTTCCTGCACTCCGTTCACACGCGATACAGCATCTTTTGAAATGAGCGGATATCCCTTTTTCACTTGTTCTGCAAATGTTTGTTTTAATGAGATTTTTTTCATTTGTGTCATCCTTATCCTAAATTGACTCTCTCTATCCTACCATATGAATGTATACGTTACTTCTATTATGATAAGATGAGGAGAAAAATATCAACATGACATAGAGGAGGCTCTTCTTTTGACGACATTACGCTTAGATCATACAGGTATTATGGTCACGAATATTGATCAGTCCATTGATTTTTATGAAAAAGTTGTGGGCATGAAATTAAAGGATCGGATCACTCATACAAACGGAGTGATTGAGCTTGCATTTCTTGGATTCAAAGACGAAGCAGAAACGGAAATTGAGCTCATTCAGGGCTACAGCAGTGACCTGCCATCTGAAGGAAAGGTCCACCATCTCGCCTTCACAACAGACAATATTCATGCTGAATTCAACCGTATTCAAAAGCTGCAAATTGAATTAATAGATGAGGAAATCACAACATTGCCAAATGGATATTGCTACTTCTTTTTCAGAGGACCAGATCAAGAATGGATTGAATTCTTCCAGCGCTAATATTTCCTAGGAAATTGGGTGGCTATCCTATCTTCATATGAATGGCGATGTCTCTTATGATCCATTTATTTATAAAAAAGAGTAAGAGCATGTATATCTGCCCTTACTCTTTTTTTATAGCACCTTGCTAAGGAATGATTTTGTACGCTCATGCTGCGGGTTTCCAAAGAGTGCTTCCGGTTTGTCTTCTTCGACGATATAACCGCCATCCATAAAGATCACGCGGTCTCCTACCTCTCTTGCAAAGCCCATTTCATGTGTGACCACAATCATCGTCATGCCTTCGACTGCTAATTGTTTCATAACAGCTAATACATCCCCAACGACCTCAGGGTCAAGTGCCGATGTCGGTTCATCGAATAATAGCACTTTCGGGTCCATCGCCAAGGCTCTTGCAATGGCGACACGCTGTTTTTGTCCACCAGATAATTGGTTAGGATAGCTTTTGGCTTTGTCCTTTAAGCCGACCTTTTCAAGCAAGTCTATGGCTTTATCGACTGCCGCCTTCTTTTCGACACCTTTTACCTTAATTGGTGCGATCGTGATATTTTCTAAAACCGTTTTATGAGGAAATAAATTAAAGTGCTGAAATACCATGCCCACTTCTTGCCGTACTTTATTGATGTTAACCTTTGGATCTGTAATCGTATGTCCGTGAACAACGACTTCTCCAGCAGTAATATCCTCTAATTTATTAAGACATCGTAGAAACGTACTTTTTCCTGATCCAGAGGGACCAATGACACACACTACCTCCTTTTCCTCAATGACTGCATTCATATCCTTTAAAACTTCGTTTTCACCAAAGGATTTCTTTAAATTTTTCACCGTAATCATACTCATTTGATATCAAATCTCCTTTCTGCATAGCTAGCCAGTAGAGAAAGTAAATAAATGATCACGAAATAAATGACACCGACAATGAGCCAGACATTTAAAGGATCAAATGTAGCCGATGCTTGTACTTGCCCTCGCTGCATAATATCGGCGATCCCGATAATAGATAAGAGGGACGTGTCCTTTAAGCTGATGATGGCTTGGTTTGTAATCGCTGGAAGCATCCGGCGAAATGCCTGCGGAAGGACAATAAAGCGCATGTTTTGTCCCCCTGTAAAACCTAGAGAGCGTGCGGCTTCTGTTTGTCCTTTATCAATGGACTGAATCCCTGCACGAATAATTTCTGAGAAATAAGCCCCCGCATTAATCGCTACTGTAATAATCCCTGCCGGCACTCGATCAAGCGAAATGAATTCAAGTGTATTCAAACCAAAATAAATGAAGAATAGCTGTACGATAAACGGCGTACCTCGAATGGCATTTACAAAAACGAGTGCGATGAAATTCAAGACTTTAAATGGTGACAGGCGGAATAATGCCACAATTAAACCGATGATAAATCCTAAAATGATAGCAACAACAAAGATGTATAAAGTGGTTTGCAAACCATCCATTAAATATGGAAATGCATTCATAATCGTATCCATGTTTCTCCCTCCCTAATTCACATACGATGTACACATAAAGAAAGCGCGCTCGGAGCGCGCCTCGCTTGTGTTATGACTTCAAATATTTATCAATGATTTTGTCATATTCACCGTTTTTCTTTAGGTTCTCTAGGCCTTTATTGATTTTCTTCAGTAAGTCTTGGTTTTTCCCCTTCATCACAGAGATACCGTATTGGTCCCCATTCAAACGGTCTCCAACTGTTTTCAATTTTAAATCTTGTTGGGCGATCGCATACGTAATGACAGGATAATCCTCGATCAATGCATCTGCATTTCCATTCGATACTTCTTGGAACATAGATGGACTGTCATTAAATTGAACAACTTCATACCCATATTTATCTGCGTTATCTGATGCAAATTTTGCTCCTGTTGTCCCATTTTTAACAGCTAGCTTTTTCCCCTTTAAATCATCAATTGATTTAATGCTGCTGTCCTTTTTCACGACAACTGTCAGTCCAGCGTCGAAATATGGATCTGAGAAATCTACTTTCTTTTTACGCTCATCTGTAATACTCATCCCGCCCATTCCCACATCAAGCTGACCTGCTTGCATCGCTGGAATGATCCCTGAGAAGTCCATTGCTTCAAGCTTCACTTTGAAATCTTGGTCCTTTGCAATCGCGTTAATTAAATCAACGTCTATTCCTTCATATTTACCGCCCTTTTCAAATTCAAATGGCGGATATGTTGTATCTATCCCAATTTTATATGTGCCTTTGCCTTCTCCCGAACCGCTGTCCGATTTCGATCCACAGGCTGCCATGACAAGCACAACAATTAGTCCCATGATCAGTAACATCGATTTCTTCATAAAACACGACCCCCTATTGTCAGTTTTGTCTAAATATTCGCAATAACAATATTACTATACCACGCTAAATCTATGGTGTGTGATGTTTTTTATCAATACCAAAGATCTATACAATTCTAGATCAATAGTCTCTTTAAATTTTACTTTTTTGCGAATAACTCATTTTATTCTGAAAGAAGAGGGATTCACAATCATGATGTAAGATAATCTAACGGAAAATGAGTCTGCACCTTGAAAATCGCCGTTTCTTTCTCTTCTACGAAAAAACACTCATCGACCGCCATTCTCTCTCTATTGATATTGCAATATATTTTTTCAAAAACCCTCTATTTACCTAAAAAAATGTAAGCGTATACAAAATCCTCTAAATCCCTTTATTTTTCACTATTGGTTGAATTTACATCAAAAAACATGTTTTACAATTCGCGAGAGAGCGCTTAAAATATAAGAAGATACTTAATATGGAAAGTTGATTCAAATGACCGGAAATCGAAATAGACGGATAGATGAAGAAAGGAGGATATGAGTTGGCAGAAACTAGGGTTTTGTCGTCCGTTGATGTAGCGAATATGCTAAATGACTGGTATGTCATGATGAAAAAAAGAGAGATACAAGAAGCGATACAGCTAAAAGAAGACATTCTTCAAGCGTTTGATCGAATGGAAGAGAATCAAGACGTCTTACTTTACTATCAATTACTAGAATACCGATTTAAGGATCTCATCGAAGATACAGCTTCGTTAGATCATAGTCTTTTTGTTGATGAAAATGCGATCCGTACGGATGATATGCTCAGCTACTATTTCTATTTCTTTAAAGGCATGTATGAAATGCGCAGAGGGAATCAAGATACGGCATTTCATCATTTAAGATTGGCCGAGGAAAAATTAGACCTCGTGCACGATGACATTGAAAAAGCAGAATTTCATTATAAAACTGGATGCCTATACTATAATATTAGGTCCACGCTTCTCTCCATACACCACTTAAAGATGGCTTCATCTATTTACGACGCAGATCCATGTTATGTGAAAAAATCAATCAGCTGTCAAATGATGCTTGCTTTGAATTATGCTGATCAATCGAAATATGATGAGGCAGTGACGTTGTTTGAAGAAGTGATTCATTCACTAGAACAGATGGAAGACCCAGACTTACTTGGTCACGCGTATTGCAATGCAGCCTTTATTAAAAGTTTAAGAAATGAATACAGTGAAGCTGTACCGCTCCTAGAAAAAGCTTTATTCATTGAGACATTCGAAACTTCTTCTCCAGGCGGCTATTTACTTGCCATGTATGCCTACACAAAAGCACTATTTAAGCTGAAAAAGCCTGGTTTGTTCCACTATTACGTACAGCTTTCACTTCAAAAAGCAGAAAATTTAAAACAACGAAACATTTCACTTAAATTATCCATTTTAGAAACACTCATGCTTCAGCCAGACAACATGATCGAGCAAATCATGTCTTATTGTGATCAATTAGAATCAATGAATTTCCTTGTCGATCTTGAAGCCATCTGTCAGGATGTAGCAGCTTACTTAACGGATAATGGGCTTCATGAAGAATCCACTTATTTTTGGAACAAGGCGTTGTCCTTAAAAACTTGTTAAGAATATGGAGTGATGTATGATGAAGAAATGGCTCATCACAAGTGCGATTTTTACGCTCTTGATAACAGGTATTTTCATTGGAACTTCTAGCCAAAAAGACAGCCAATCTGCACAATCTCAAGACAAGAGTACGATCATTCAAAAGAGAGATCGCGGAACCAACCCTTAATATGGAAGCCTTTGTCTTCTTTTCAGCGTGATAGAAAACCTTTGCAGTCTAGGAAGGACGAGTACCGGAGCGGAGCGAATTTGAGATTCGTGAGCACCAGCACGCAGGACTGACACAGAATGCGAGGGTTTGTCTACACGCTGAGAGTAGCTGTCAAAAACAGCTACTCTTTTTATCTGCTAATCAATTTCTCGTTTGATATTTTGCATTTTTTCATCTAAGTAATGGGCGATATCTGCCGCTTCCTTCAGTTCATCGGTGAGCTGATGAGGGACATCGTTTTGCAGTTTATAATAGATTTTATGTTCAAGACTCGCCCAGAAATCCATCGCAATGGTCCGAACCTGAATCTCGACCTTCACATGCTCCACACGATTCGTTAAGTAGACAGGAATCTCAACAATTAAATGAAGACTTCTGTAGCCGTTTGGCTTTGGATGTTGAATGTAATCCTTCACTTCAAGGATCTTTAAATCTTCTCTTTGCCTCAATACATCAATAACGTTATAGATATCCTGAATAAAGGAGCAGATGATGCGTACTCCAGCGATATCATGAATATGCTCCTTTGCACATTGTGTAGTGATGTCGCATCCCTTTCTTGCTAGCTTATTTACGATGCTTTCAAAGGATTTGATCCGTGATTTTGTATGCTCTATTGGGTTATGTCCATGGATTAAATTATATTCCTGACTAATTATTGAAAACTTTGTATCCATTTCATCTAACGCAAATTTATATACTAATAATTCATTTTTCCAGTCTTCCATGACACTTTTCAAATCTTCTACATAAGTTGCTGACATATTCATTCTATTTGTCATCTCCTTTTGGCAAACGGCGGTTACACCGCTTTCCGTTTACTAGACGGAGAGAGGACTCGAATGGTTTTAAAAAAATACGTCTTAGCTACGCTGCTTGTAATACGTCAGCGCCAGCGCAAGTGCAAGCACCGATCCTTTCACAATGTCCATCGCATAGTAAGGGACAGACATCATCACAAGTCCATTTTGTAAAATACCGATGAGCACAGCACCAATAAAAGTGCCAAATGCGTTTGGCTTACCTGCTCCCATGACAGAAAAGCCGATAAAGGCAGCCGCTACTCCATCCATTAAATAAGGCGCTCCAGCATTAATTTCTGCTGTCATCACCCTTGACGCCAGTACAATACCACCTATCGCTGCAAATAAAGCAGAGAGAAGATATGCTGCGATTTTGTATTTGTTCACATGAATGCCAGACAATCGAGCCGCTTCCTTATTCCCACCGATGATGTACATCAATCGGCCATGCTTTGTGTAGGTCATGAAAACATGTGCAAATAGCACGATGGCTGCCATAATCAGAATGATATATGGCACCTGTCCGATTTTACTGAAAAAGGCGGGGATGGTACCAGTCGAGAAAGTACCATCAGGCAGCACCATATTTTCAGAAATGGTCGCACCTTTCGTATAGGTTTGTGCCAGCCCTTGAATGATAAACATCATGGCTAATGTCATAAGCATATCTGGAATCTTCATTTTGACAATCATCCATGCATTCAGTAAACCAACAATAATAGAAGCCGCTAGCGCAGAGAGGATCGCAATCAGTGGATTTTGCGAGAACCATACAAACATAGAGATTACAATCGCATTCGATAACGTAGCGACTGAGCCTACTGATAAATCAAAGCCATTCACTGCCAATGATATCGTTAAGCCCACCGCAATGATGGTGACAATTGAGATAGATCGTAAAATGTTGATGATATTCCCTGATTGCAAAAACGCTGGATTCGCTGCCGCAAATACCACGATCAAAACGACAATCGTTAAGATAGTGCCGTATTGATAAAAGAAATCAAACAGGTGAAATGATGGCCGCTGTTTTTTGATTTGCTGCACAGGGGCTGAAATTTGTCGTTCGCTCATGATTGTCCTCCTGTTGAATGATATAAAAGCTCTTCTTCTGTCGTTGGTGCGGTCATTTCCCGGGCAATGCTGCCATCATATAGCACGTATACTCGATCTGCGATGCCCGCAATTTCCGCCAGCTCACTTGACGCATAAATCACGGACTTTCCCCGGGCGGCAAGTTCTGCAATAAGAGAGAAAATGTCTTTTTTCGCTCCAACGTCTACGCCTTTGGTTGGTTCATCAAAGAGATACACATCCGCCTCAGCTAGCAGCCATTTTCCAATGGCAATCTTCTGCTGATTTCCACCAGATAAATGCTTTACCTTCGCCTCAAGAGAAGGCGTTTTGACGCCAAGCCGTTTGACGATTTCACCTGCTGCCTGCTTTTCCTTAGGACGATGTAAGAAGCTGAGCACCCGTGAGAATGAGCGAAGACTTGCAGCTGTTAAGTTCCATCCCACGGTCTCTTCCGTTAGAATCCCTTCTTTTCTCCGCTCCTCGGGAACAAGTGCCAAGCCGGCTCTCACGGCTTGATGAGGCGATTTGATTTGAATGGTTTTACCATGAAGCTGCACAGTGCCCGCCTTCTTTTCTGAGGCGCCGAAAAGGGCTTTGCACAACTCTGTTTTACCAGCACCGACAAGTCCTGCAATCCCGAGAATTTCTCCCTTTTTCACATGAAGATGAATGTTGCTTAATTTATGCTGGTCGTATAACTGTTTCACTTCAAGCACAATAGGTGCATCCTTCAAAGGTGTACGGGGCGGGAATTGCTCCTCTAATGGCGCGCCTAGCATTTCCTCAATGATCTGCTGGGGATTGGTGTCTTTGACGAGGTGTGCCGCCACATCGGTTCCATTTCGCATCACAGTCAGCTCATCACAGATG
Source organism: Bacillus sp. SIMBA_154 (assembly GCF_046536015.1). Lineage (NCBI taxonomy): Bacteria > Bacillati > Bacillota > Bacilli > Caryophanales > Bacillaceae > Bacillus > Bacillus sp. SIMBA_154. The sequence goes on along the minus strand of NZ_JAWJBV010000021.1, from coordinate 41,753 downwards.
TTGAAAATTTCGGGCATGCGATGGGAGATAAAAACGATGCCCGTTCCATTCTTTTTCAGCTGATCAATCATTGAGAATAACTTGCTTGTTTCCGCATGACTAAGCGGAGCGGTTGGTTCATCTAAAATTAAAATGCTGCATTTGATCGAAACGGCCTTGGCAATGAGCACCATCTGTTTTTCTGCAAGTGTCAGATCACTCACAAGACGTTTTGTGGAGATGTCGATGTCCATCTCTTTTAATAGTTGAGCCGCCTTGCGATGAAGCTCTTTCCAGCGGACAAATGATTTTTTCTCAATCTCATGCATCATCATGTTCTCACCAACACTTAAATAGGGAACAAGAGCCGTATCCACTTCTTGATGGACCGTCTGCACACCGTATGAGGCCGCTTCCTTTGGTGTTTGAATCGATGCAGCCTTGCCATTGATGTGGATGGTTCCTTCAAAATGCGAATGAACGCCAGAAAGAACTTTCATTAACGTTGACTTCCCAGCACCATTCGCTCCAATCAGCGCATGGACCGTGCCTTTTTTTAATGTGAAATTCACTTGATCCAGCGCTTTAACCCCAGGGAATTCAATCGAAATGTTCTCCATACAAACAAGCGGCGAAGTCATAGGTGTCCTCCTTGTCTATTGATCGTCATTTGAAAAACGAAACACCCTCTATGGAAAGAGAGTGTACGTTGTTTATTTTGCATAATGTTTCTTCAAGGTCTTCATCCAATCTTCTTCAAAAGCAGTAGATGAACCGAACCCCTTTACTTCTTCCGCAAGATTGACCATATTGATGGCCTTGCCTGCTTGTTGAAGCTGCTTTTGTGAAATGAGAGAGGCCTCAAGGTCGTAGGAAGATGGTGTTTTCTCTCCAGCTATTTTCTTCGCAAGAATCCTCACGTCAACTGCACCAATGAGCTTCGGATCAACCGCTGCTGTGTACTTCCATGGGCTGTCTTTCGCTGTCATTTCCTGAAGATCGGCGTTTGACACATCAATACCGTAAATCTTCACTTCTGTTCTTCCTGCTTCCTTTAAGGCTCTTGCCGCACCAATAGCAAATGCGTCCCACGTGGCAAAAATAGCGTCAAGCTTGCCCTTTGGATACTTATTCAGCATGGCAGCCACTGCATTTTGTGTTTGAACAGACGTATCAGAGGAAGCAATGCCAAAACGGTCAAGCTCCTTGAGCCCTGCATGCTGTTTGAGTGTTTCTTGGTACACCTTGTTTCGTCTCACCATTGGCGGGAACCCATCTACCCAGAGGTACGCAATATTTGCTTTTCCTTTAAAATCAGACACGAGAGCGTCTAATGATTTTTTTGCTAATTGTTCGTCATCTTGTGACGTCACTGTGACCCCTTTGATGTTCTTCAGCTTAGGATTCGAATCAAACGCCACAACGGGAATGCCTTTCGCTGTGATCTTTTTCACATCAGCGACTGTCGCCTCGTCGTCCCCATGAGAGATGATAAAGCCATCATAGTTTTCTTCTAGCGCCTGAGAGATCGCATCATGGAACTTCGCTGTATCCCCGTTTGCTGTGTACACGTCCACCGTAAAGCCTAGCGCTTCACCTTCTGCCTTTGTTCCAGCTAGAAACTGAGCCGTATGATCGTCTCCGCCGATTTTGCGGATGACTTTAATTTTTGCTCCCTGTCCCTTTGCAAAGCGCTTCGGTACATTGTCAAAGGAAACTTTTTCGTTCGCATTCGCCTTTGAGCCTGAGCTTGATCCTGCTCCACAGCCTGCTAATAGGACGGTTAGGATCGTCAATAATACAAGAGATGATGTCCAATATTTACGTTTCATTGCTGTTCCTCCTCCAGTTATTTTATTTATCACATCAGAAAACTAGGTAAAAAAGTAAGAAAACGCCAGTAAACCAATGGATTGCTTCTAAAATAGAGACAAAAAAGCCTCTCTTGAAGAAGAGAGGCTTGATCACCGTTGCATGAAACATGTATCGGGAAGTCTTCCTCTCTTATCTGTCAAAGCTGTAACAGCTTTGCAGGAATTAGCACCAATTTCTAAAAATAGAAACGGTTGCTGGGCGTCATAGGGCCAGTCCCTCTGCCTCTCTTGATAAGAGATCCGTTATGAAATTTGTTTTAGTTGAAATGTCTTCTTTACTTTAATGCGATGTCCCATCAATGTCAATGACTTTTTTGAATATTTCTAAAATGATATGTGCATGGTCATTGATTTGATTAACTGCCGACGATTTTCTTGGCAGGTGAAGATTTCTTCAGACGGAAATCATATTTTTTCTCATTCACATAATGTGGATTGAGGTGTACTGATCCTTTATCTTGACCGCTTTTGGAGCGATACGTTTTGTAGCCTTCCATCCATTTTCCGCGCCATACCCACTGTGATGCTTTCGCACCTTTGCGGTCATCATAGACGTTCTTCTGAAATGTATTCTTTTGGTTCACTTGATAAAGGTTCACGACTAAGTAATGCGATCTACTAGCTGTCATGATATTATTCGTGATCCGATTGTTCACTGCTTGATATTGCATGAGCAATTGACCGCCTTCTAGGCCGGCTGTGTCATTTTTGTACAAAATATTATGTGAGATGGTCGTGTTTGTTGTTCCGCCCCGCTTCTTGTCATAGCCGCCAATTGAAATGCCTGTATAACGGTTTAGATACACTTGATTGTGCTCGATGCGAATGCGATCCGCCACTTTCCCTTTATGTTCACTTGTGACTTCAATCCCAAGGTCATTGTGATGTGTGATGTTATGATCGATCACAATGTCTTTCCCGCCATCCACATAAATTCCGCCAGCGGAGATGTCCTTGCCGTAAGCTGGATTCCCATAACTCGTAATCTCATATACTTTGTTTCTAGATACGACACCATTTCTGACCTGATCATATTTTTTAGATGGGGCTACATTCTCAAAACCAATTAAATCAATGCCAATATTATCAGTGTGCCTGACCGTGTTATGTGTCACGCGAAATTTTTTGACGTTCCCGTTTAACACAAGGGCTTCACTGAAGCCAAGTTTTAATTTTTCAACGGTATTTCCTTTGATTTCAATGTCTTCAATGGCAGCAGGAGCTTTTGTCCCATAGACAGCAATACCATGCGCATTCCCATTTTTGTGTGTCGTCTGAATGTCATACACTCGGTTGTTGAGCAGCTTGACTCCTTTGCCGCTTCCTTTGATGAAAATACCGACTGGTGTTACATCTTCTTTATTCGTCTTAATATGCCCAACCGTAAGACCTTTGAGTGTGATGTAGCTTTTTTGATCGATCGTTACAAGACCGCCGTCTGCTTGATTTCCTTTAAGGGATGCTCCGCTAATGACAGGCTTTTCTTTTCCATAAGCTTGAAAGACAACTGGTGCTTTCTTTGTTCCTGAATGACGGACAATCAATTTCTCTTTGTATGTACCGCCTCTCATGTAAATCGTTGCCCCAGCTTTAGCCATACTTGCCGATTTCTTCAGTGTGCGGAAAGGTTTTTGCTGCGTTCCCGGGTTTTGGTCGTTTCCGTTTGTTGCCACGTAATAAGTTGTGCCTTGCTTGGCGCCAGCCTCCTCTGTCATCGCTTGACAGCCAAAGCTGATCACGGTTATGAATATAATCAGTAAGATACCTGGTATCATTCGTTTCATCTCGTTGTTTGCTCCTTTCACTTCTCTTCTTCCTTTATCGGTTAAAAAAAAGAGGATTAAAATATGACGATGCCCCTTGCAAGGTACTGGTCAAAAGGTGTATGGTTGAAAGAATATCTTACAGGAACCACTCGTTTTAAATTGTCAGATTAATCAGTTAATAATGCATTTGGTTTTTATTTCTTTTTTGAAAAGGGGTGACATGAGCCAAACTGACGGGAGAGAAGGAAAGCGCTTTAACAGATTTTTCTTGTCTGAATTCTAGAAAACCTATTGCTAATATTTTGTGAAGGTATAGAATAGAATCATAATTATTTCATATTATTAGAATTTTCAAATAATCAAACAGCAAGGAGATTTACGATGCCAAAACAACCCATCCGCGTTGAACTTAGTTCAACAAAAAAACCAAAACCTCAATCTGATCAACTTGAATTCGGAAAAATCTTCACAGACCACATGTTTGTGATGGATTATTCAATTGATAAAGGCTGGTACGATCCAAGAATTATTCCTTATCAGGCGATTCCAATGGACCCAGCTTCTATGGTCTACCATTATGGTCAATCTGTTTTTGAAGGCTTAAAGGCTTATGTTTCGGAGGATCAAAAAATTCTCTTATTCCGTCCGGAAAAGAACATGGAACGCTTAAACAGATCGAATGACCGCCTATGTATCCCGCAAATTGATACAGAAACGGTTTTAGAGGGCTTAAATGAACTCATTCGTATTGATAAGGATTGGGTACCTGATGCAGAGGGCACTTCCTTGTATATTCGTCCATTCATTATTTCCACTGAGCCATATTTAGGCGTTGCACCGTCAAGCACGTATAAGCTGCTCATTATTTTATCTCCAGTGGGATCATACTATAAAGAAGGCATCCATCCGGTGAAAATTGCGGTTGAAAACGAGTTTGTCCGTGCCGTTAAGGGTGGAACAGGAAATGCCAAAACAGCCGGAAACTATGCATCAAGCCTGAAGGCACAGCAAGTCGCTGAAACCAAAGGGTTTTCACAGGTTCTTTGGCTTGATGGGGTCGAGAAAAAGTACATTGAAGAAGTCGGCAGTATGAATATCTTCTTTAAAATCAATGGAGAAATCGTGACACCTGAATTGAACGGCAGCATTTTAGAAGGCATCACACGTAACTCTGTACTTGAGCTGTTAAAGCATTGGGACATTCCAGTGACAGAACGCAAAATTTCAATTGATGAGTTAATTGAAGCACATCAAGCAGGCGAACTTGAAGAAATCTTTGGAACTGGGACGGCGGCCGTAATCTCTCCTGTCGGTGAATTAATTTATCACGATCAGCCATATGTCATTCAAAATGGTCAAACAGGCGAAGTATCGAAGAAATTGTACGAAGCCATTACTGGCATTCAAAAAGGAACACAGCCAGACATCTTTGGCTGGACAGTAGAAGTTGACTCGGTTGTCAAGCAGGCTTAAGCATGTGAAAGAACCTTTCATTTCATGAAGGGTTCTCAGATTGTTGACAAAGGGCTAAAATGAACTTTATTTTAGCCCTTTGTCTTCTTTTCAGCGTGATAGAAAACCTTTGCAGTCTAGGAAGGACGAGTACCGGAGCGGAGCGAATTTGACATTCGTGAGCACCGGCACGCAGGACTGACACCGAATGCGAGGGTTTGTCTACACGCTGAGAACCTTTCATTTCATGAAGGGTTCTTTTTTTGTTTATTTCTCCCTCCAGCATACCTTATAATGGAAATTAGGCACTTATTTCACGCATAAGGAGTGATGGTATGTTTTTTACTTACCTACTAGCTATATTTGGGATTATCATTGGATCATGTATAGTAGCTACAGGTTTTGAGGATTCGCCGTTCCTCACCCGGTTTATATTTAAGTTTCTAGGGATTTCTACCATTGCCCTTTCCATTACTTTTGTAAAGTATCGACGAAAAAGATTACTCAATCAAAAGATGAAATAGACTCATTTGCACACTTGATCGGACAGACAGCATTCCATCAAATCGTGCACCAAAACAAGATCGACACACACACAATCACCCCTGCATACACCCACTGTTTCCCTTTAATGGCACGCTTTCTTTCGATCAGCAAAAAGATTTCTGGTAAAAAGATGGCGATGATTTCAAGTGTAAAGACAAGATTGTAAGCAAACGGCATCGGCTGGAAATCAAAGTCTCTTTCATCTCCTCCAACTGTTGCAAGATACATCAACAAGTTGGTCACTGGGATGCTGAAACAAACAAGCAGGCGAAGTACATACAGCCACACATAGGGTTTATGCCGAATGAGACCAATAAATGAAGCGATGATGCCATACAAAAACAGCACCACTGTGCCATAACTCATAACAGGATGAATGACAAAGCCGTAAAGCATTAAACCAATTGCAACCATATTCCAACAGTCCTTTCTTCGAAGCCATACGTGCTGTTTTTCTATCATACACTTCTTTCTCCAGTTTCCATATGGTCAAATCATAAAAAACGACCCCATAAAGGGGCCATTTCATTTTACGCATTCACTGATTTGAAGAATTGCGGTAAATACTCACGGTGCGCTTCGAGCATTTCATCTAACATTTGCTTTGCAATTTCGTCAGAAGGGACAAGCGGGTTGATCGTCATGGCGACAAGAGCCGTCTCGTAATTTCCTGTCACAGCCGCTTCAGCTGCCATGCGCTCAAATGATTTGATTTGCTGAACGAGCCCTCTCACTGCCACAGGCAGATCACCTGTCGCTATAGGTTTTGGTCCGTCCTTCGTAATGATACAGTTCACTTCCACCGCTGATTCCGGTGGAATGCTGGCAATCGCTCCTCTGTTCACTGTATTCACGGGTTGAATGTCATGCTTATCATTATAAATCGAGCTGATTAAGTTACATGCGGCATCGCTGTAATACGCCCCGCCTCTTTTTTCGAGCTGCGGCGGTTTAATCGATAAATCAGGATCTTTATACAGCTCAAATAATTCTTGCTCGACTTGCTGCACAACCTCTGCTCTTGTTCCTTTTTCTTGGGCCGCCTTTTGCTCTTCTTCCAGCATATCTTTTGTTTTATAGTAATAACGGTGATACGGACATGGGATAACCCCTAAGCCTTTGACAAAAGATGGCTCCCAGTTTTTCGCTTCAATGTTTTTCATGGACCACTGGCTATTCGGATTTCCTAGTTCATCGAGCACTTGATCCATAATGCTGACCCCGTCTAAATACACGTCTAATCCATAGACCATGTGATTGAGACCGGCAAACTGCACCTCAATACGTTCAACATCCACATCTAACGCCTTGGCAATCCCCATTTTGATCCCAATCGGCACATTGCATAGACCGACCACTTTTTTTAGATTCGTGTACCGTAAAACAGCTTCTGTGACCATGCCCGCTGGGTTTGTAAAGTTCACAAGCCATGCATCTGGACAAAGCTTCTCCATATCCTTCACGATCTCTAGAATGACTGGAATGGTGCGAAGACCTTTAAATAAACCGCCTGGCCCGTTTGTTTCCTGCCCAATGACGCCGTATTTGAGCGGTATTCTCTCATCCTTTGCCCGTGCTTCCAGCAGTCCTACACGAAATTGTGTCGTGACAAAGTCTGCGTCCTTCAGGGCTGCCCGGCGGTCAAGAGTCAGGTGTACCTCAATCGGCAGACCGGCTTTTTCGACCATACGTTTTGCCAGAGCACCCACGATGTTCAGCTTTTCCTGCCCTGCTTCAATATCCACAAGCCATAATTCCTTTACAGGCAATTCATGATACCGTTTGATAAAACCTTCAACCAGCTCAGGCGTATAGCTCGAGCCACCGCCTATTGTGACAATTTTGATTCCGTCTTTCATGAATTGACACCTCCGAGTTGCTTCATTTTTTCATGGAGCTCGATGATTTCCGCTGCAAGCTCCTTGACGGTCATGGCGTTCATGAGATGATCTTGTGCATGAATCATTAAGAGACTGATGCCTGCCTTTTCTCCTCTGATTTCTCCTTGGATCAGCTCTGTCTGTGCGTGATGCGCCTCATTTAACGCGTCCTGTGCTTCCTGCAATTTTTGCTTCGCCTCATCAAAGTTGCCTTGCTTTGCACATGTAATGGCCTCCATTGCAGAGCTTCTGCCATTTCCACCGTGTAAGATAAGTTGAAACACAATTTGTTCCATTTCCATCGGCCGCATCCCCCTTGTTCCCTCTATTACATGCTGACGACATTTTCATCAGTTGATGCTTTTGTTTCCAGCTCACTTTCTTCTTTCCATTTCTGCTTATCCCACATTCTAAAGAACGGGTAGTATAGCGCAAATGACAACGCGAGGTTGATCAGCTGCATAACAGCGCCAGAGATTTTCCCGCCTGTTGCGAGATAGCCTGAAATGATTGGCGGCATTGTCCATGGGACAGCGATTCCTGCCGGTTTTGCCACAAGTCCTGTACTCATTCCGATATATGTGGTGATGATCATCATGATTGGCGTGAGGATAAACGGAATGAGAAGCATTGGGTTCATCACAATCGGCATTCCAAAAATGATCGGTTCGTTGATGTTAAAGATGGCTGGCCCAATGGCAAGTCGGCCAAGCTGTTTCATTTGTTTACTTCTGGCACGTAAGATCATCGTCAGCACCAAAGCAAGTGTCGCGCCGCTTCCGCCGACATTGATGAAAATTTCAAAGAATTGCGCTGTGAAGATATTTGGCAGCACTTCTCCTGCTTGAAACGCAAGACGGTTCTCATCCATCGCACCGAGCCAAATCGGACCCATGACGCCGCCGACAATTGTTGCTCCATGAATACCGCATGCCCAGAGGAGCATTTGCACACCCACGGCGACGATACTCCCGCCTAAGCTTCCACCAAGAATGGAAAGCGGTGTGCCAATTAAGACGGTGATGATATTATGAATACTCTCAAAAGGTGTCATCTCAATCACAAGTCTCGTGACCCAGATCAGCGTGATCACCACAAAACCTGGAATAAGTGCGATAAACGATTTACTGACGGCCGGCGGTACACCATCAGGCATTTTAATGACAATATTCCGCTGTACAATGAAGCGGTAAATTTCTGTTGAAAGCATGGCAATAATCATGGCGACGAATAACCCTTTGCTGCCCATGAGTGTGACCGGAATTCCGCCATTCACTAGGATGGCTTCTGTTGAGCCTTCAGGTGTGAAAGGCACTTGATATGGCGTGGCCAAAAGGAAAGCCGCGACAGCGATCGCACCAGATGATAGTGCATCAACGGCATACTTTTCAGCAAGCCTGTAGGCAATCCCAAAGGTTGCAACAAGTGCCATAATGTCAAATGTTGCATTAACAGGATAGGATAGTTTCGTGGCCCATTCGGCTCCAAAGATACTTGCCATAAAATCGCTGTATCCTGGGATCGGAAGGTTGGCTAAAATGAGAAACAGTGAACCGACAATAATGAGAGGCATGGTTAAAACAATTCCGTCACGCAATGCTTGTAAATGTCTTTGAGCGGCAATCTTTCCTGAAAACGGCATAACCTTCTCTTCTAGAAATCGGTTGAATCCATTCATCCCTTCCGCCCCCTCTATCCGTTCACTAGCTGTTCAGCAGATTTTAGAACCTCGGCGCCATTACACACGCCATAATGCACGGTATTAATGACGTCTACTGGAATTCCTTTTTCTTCTCCGAGCTTTTTCATTTGTGGTAATAAATATCGAACCTGAGGTCCTAATAAAAGCACATCGGCTTGATCAATATGACTTTTTGCAGCATCTCCAGATACCGCCCAAATGCGATAGTCTTTTCCTTGTTCTTGTGCGCTTTTCTCCATTTTTGTGACAAGTAAGCTTGTTGACATACCTGCTGCGCAAACCAATAAGATGTTCATGTGTAAACGCCCCCTTTTCAAAGTGTGAAGCTTTTCTTTACACTTTCATCATATTATGAAACCGCTTTCATAAACACCTATACTTTTTCCTTTAGGAAGCGGAAAAAGTTAATGTCACACTTTTAGTTCTTGTACGAAGGGGCCTTTTTGTACATGATATCGAGCATGTCTTCAAATGTATCACAGGCGATGAGATGCTGAATGAATTTCACATTATGCACAAGCTCTCCCAGCAGCCGGTACATCCCTTTTAAATCTTTGGCGTTCTCTTTTTCGACACAAAGCAAGCAGACAAATTGAACCTTTTTCTCTCCCCAAATGATCGATTTTTCTAATGTACATATCGCCCAAAACGTCTCTTCTGTCAGCGGGGTCATCGGATGCGGAATCGCTGTATAATGCCCGAAGGAGGTAGGTGCTGCCTCTTCTCTTTCCATCACAGATGGTGTGAGCTCTGCTGGTGCTAACCCCATGTCGATGACTTTTTGCGTGAGAAAGGTCATGACCTCTTCCTTTGTTTGAAAGGCACGTCTTGTAAAGACCAATTCCCTTTTCATATATTGTGAGGCTAATGTCACTCTTGTTTCACTCGTCAGGGCTTCTTCAATTTTTAAAAAGTCGCCGCCTCCTAAAATGGTGTTCACTTGAATGACTGGAATCGGTAAATCTATATGAATAGGGATCGTCGTAATAATCAAATCCAGAGCATGTAAAGAGGCTTGCGGAAGTGAATAAAGCTCTGCTGTTCCTAAAATGGTCAGCTTTGACCCAAATTGTGACCGCAAACGATCCTGCAATAGCCTTGCACTCCCTGCACCAGATGCACAGACAATGAGACATCGCTTCGGCGGAATCTCCATTTTCCTACGCTCTAAAGCAGCACCAAAATGGAGCGCCATATATCCGATTTCATTCTCATGAATGGATAGGCCCGCCTCTTCTTCAATGACCCTGCTGGCAATAATCCCTGCTTCAAAGGCAAGTGGATACCCTGCTTTTATTTCATCAAGCATCGGATTTCTTAAGTTCATTCCATATTTACACCGGTTCATGGCAGGCTTTAAGTGCAGACTGAGCCCAATCATTAATTCCGCATCACTAGCTAAATCAAGCTGCAATTTTTGGTCAATGGCTTTCAGCATGTACTGAACGAGACGGCTCGTGTCATCATCCACAATTTGTTTTTGACCGCTTGATGAAAAGGACTGTACCATTTTGGCTGTTCCTAGCAAATGAATGGCGATATAGACGATCTCCTCTTGTGGAAATGAGACATCCAGCAGCCCTTCGAGACGTTCCACCATTTTTTTGGCTACCTTGTATTCCTTTGCCCGTGGAATTTCGTTGATTTCCTCTGGAAGAACAGATACATAGTTTCCGTGTCTAATTCGTTTACAGGCAATGGCGACATGGACAATTAAATTATTCACGTAAATGTCTGATAGATTCATTCTTTCCTCATTGATATAATCAATCATTGTTTTCTGAATCAATTCCAGCTCATGTTTTGGCAAAATGGTGACAGCTGTGTTCAGCATCGTTTGGCAGGAAAGTCGCTCGTTGAATAAATATTCTGACATGCAATACCGAATTTTCATCTCTGATCCTTTAATCCGGCAGCCTTTGTTCGGCTTCGCTTCCAGCTTCAGATCAAAGGGTTCAAGCTTGCGTTTGACCCATTTCATATCGTTACTCATTGTCGATTTACTAATAAACAGCTGCTCCTGTAAATCCTCTAGCTTCACATACGATTCTGCCAGAAGAAGCTTTTTTAAAATAAACCGAACACGCTCCTCCGGCAGAACGGCAAGCGGCTCTTCCTGTTCGACCTCCCCCTTCATAAAACGGCGAAAAGCATTCTCATCTTTAATCAACAGCTCATAGCCAGCTCCTCTAACAGCTGCTACAGCCGCTTGATAAGGGGCAAGGCGGTCATTTAGTTCCTTGATGTCTGTACGAATGGTGCGGCTTGTCACTTGTAAGCTGACAGAAAGTGCAGCGCTTGTGAGTGGGGTCTCAGCTGCCATCAGCTGACTTAAGATGTGCGCCAGTCTTTTACTCAGCATCAAATCGGCCTCCTTATGTAAGGATGGAGAATCTGCCTTGTCTGGACAGGTTGTATACGCTTGCAGTTCTCTTCATTACTCATATTCTACTGAAAAGAAATAAAAATTGCCAATTCATTTATATGACAAATGCCCCTATTTATACGACTAACCATATCTAATGACCTACGAATCTCCTTCTTAGATGTTTCTTTGAAAACGACGAAAAAAGGCGTTACACCTTCGTGTAGCCGCCTTTTTTATGAGGAGATGAGCTGTGTAAAGACAACCAATCTTTTTTCATGTGTACCTGCTGCATGATCAAATGTCCCAGTACATGTGATTAAATTGAGATTCCGTGTAAAGGCGTACCCGAAAAAAGCATTTGGCTTCTCTTCACGCGGATAGCTTTGCACTTTGATGACTTCAAAGGTTCGCTTTTTTCCTGACGAAGACATCACGATCACCTTGTCTCCCTTTTTCAGCTCCTTTAGTCGATAAAAAACAGATGGCCCCCATTTATTATCAACATGACCATTCATGACAGCATTCCCTTTATCCCCTGGCTTCGGACCATCTTCAAACCAAGCCGTGTTGTCAGTATTTTTAGGGACACCCATACTGCCACCCTTTGATAAAGCCGTTTTCTCCACTTTTGCTTTGACATCAATAGCGGGAATAGCAATGTCAGCTGGAACAATACCAGACGGCTCGTCTTTTAACGTATCGTGTGAGTGGCTCTGTTTCTCAGCTTGATTTGTGGCCATTTTCTCAGGAGGTGATGTTGTTTCTGAGGATGACGATTCATCCATAAAATGTGATGCACAGCCTGTGATGATGAGAAGCGTGAGAATACCCATCAGCCATTTTTTCACGCAAGTCGGCCTCCTTTTGAAGAAAGGAACGGCACAATTATGCACGCTCCCCTCTTGTCTTTATGATTTTGAATTTGATGTCTTGCGGCGAATGAGGAAGAACGCACCCGCTGCACCTCCGGCTAAGATGAGACTAGCGATCATCCCAGCAAAAGCTTCATATGACATGCCTAAAGGACCGGCAGTACCTCCCATACCCGTTTTCGGCATTTCATTTGGCATTTTGGATTTGAACAGTTCAGGATGCTGATCGACAATAGCTGTTGCGACATCTTGACCAACCATGAACATATGACCATACGCCTCTCTCACTGTCGGATAAAGCTGATCATATTCACCCTGATGATAAGACGTATACGTTTTGATCAGCTCATCAATATGTGTTTTCAAGCCTGCTTCTAAATCAGCCGCCTTCAAACGTCCATTTGTCGCTTGATCTAAAAACGTCGCTTGCTTCATCCGGTAAGCATCTAAATCTTTGACGGCCTTCTCCTTCGCTTTTTCGTCACCTGATGCATCCGCTTTGACATAATCAACTAGGTAACCGATATGGCTTGACCAAATGGTTTTAAATTGTTTTCCTGCATCCTTTCCATAAACAGATGCAATGGCATCTGATAAATCATTTGTATTTTCATTTAAAGCAGCCGCTGCTTGGTCAAAGTCCTTGCTGCCATCATTTCCTTTTTGCATAGCAACTACCGCGAGTGCCAAATGCTCTGAGAACAAGTAATTTAAATCCTCACGAAGATCTGCGGCTGGTGTATCCACTGATTTTTGATCAAATTTCCCAGGAAATTGATCTGTCATCGCCCATGACACGCCTTTGCCTACTTCAAACATATGATGAATGGATTTTCTAACGGTGTCATAGGTTGTATCAAAATCCTTTTCTGTGTAGCTGTTAAAAGCTTTCAGTAGTTCATTGACGTGCATCTTTAAGCCTTCTTCAAGTTCACTTGCTTTCAATCTTCCACCCGTTGCTTTGTCAAGCATATCAGCTTGTTTCATGCGATATTGATCAAGCTGTTTGACTGCTTTCTTTTTACCTGCTTCATCTCTTTTCGCTGTTGCTTGTACATAATCAACAAAGTAGCCAATATGGCTTGACCAAATGTCTTTGAACTGTTTCCCTGCTTTTTTTCCGTACACAGAGGCGATCGCATCTGATAAGTCATTCGTGTTTTCATTTAACGCCGCCGCTGCTTGATCGAAATCTTTACTGCCGTCAATTCCCTTTTGCATCGTGATCACTGCTAAATAGGCATGCTCTGAGAACAGCTGGTCTAGTGCTGCTCGAAGATCCGTTGCTTTATTTGACACCTCTTGTGATGAAGACGTCTTCTTTGCATCACCATGCATATGTCCTTCGTGTGCACTTGCAATATGAGTCGCTGGGAATAGTAATACTGCGCTAAGCGGGATGGTTAAAATAGCTTTTTTCATGTTCATCTGTTATTGCCTCCTCTTTCCGTTTGTTATGTACTTAACGGAGTAAGAGTGGAAATGGATCATTCGAATCTATTATTTTTTCTTTCATCGCAGGGTCTGGATATGATTCCATAAAAAAAAGCCGGATGATCCGGCTGATACGTTACGACCTTTTGATGCTTTTCGCTCTTTATATATTTTCCTCACCACTGGATAAATCACTGGTGCCCATTTGACAATTTGTTTCAGCCATTTTTTCATTTTCTCCCGCGCCTCCTTATTGTCATTCTTACAGGACGATTCCCCATCTAGTCATGAAATAAACAGGTGCGGGAGAGCAGGAGTTAAATCACGCCTTGTGCCATCATGGCATCTGCCACTTTGCGAAATCCTGCAATATTTGCTCCTACCATTAAGTTTCCAGAGTGTCCATATTCGTCTGCTGTCTCCGTACACTGACGATAAATAGACTGCATCATTTGTTTCAGCTGATCATCTACTTCTTCAAATGTCCACGACATCCTTGCACTGTTTTGCGCCATTTCCAGTGCTGAAACACCTACCCCGCCAGCATTCGCGGCTTTTGCTGGTGCAAACAGAATACCATGCTGTTCAAATACTTTGACGGCCTTAAGAGTGGACGGCATATTGGCCCCTTCTCCTACAGCGATGACCCCGTTTGCCACGAGCTGCTGTGCATGCGCTTCAGATATTTCATTTTGTGTCGCACATGGCAGTGCAATGTCACAAGGAAATGACCAAATTTGTTCGCAATCTTCAATCAATTCAGCATGCGGGTGAATGTCTATGTATGCCCCAATCCGCTGATTGTCGACTTCCTTCAGCTGCTTCACTGTCTCAAGTGAAATGCCTTGCGGGTCATAAATGGCTCCGCTTGAATCACTACAAGCAACAACCTTACCACCTAGCTCCACTACCTTTTCCATCGCATAAATAGACACATTACCCGAGCCGTAAACGACAACCGAACGCCCTTTAAATTGTAGCCCATGGGCTTTCAGCATTTCTTCCATAAAGTACACCAGTCCGTAGCCCGTTGCTTCTTTTCTCGCTAAGCTGCCGCCAAACCCCGGACTTTTCCCTGTGAGCACACCAGCCTCATAAGCACCGCGCATTTTTTTGTACTGGCCGAACATATAGCCAATTTCCCGTGCCCCTACGCCAATATCACCTGCTGGCACATCTTGATCAGGTCCAATATATCGGCTGAGTTCACTCATAAAGCTTTGAACAAAACGCATGATTTCTCCATCAGATTTCCCTTTTGGATCAAAATCTGATCCACCTTTCCCTCCGCCAATCGGCATACCAGTCAGTGCGTTTTTAAAGATTTGTTCAAACCCTAAAAACTTGATGATGCTGGCATTGACGGATGGGTGGAAACGAATGCCTCCTTTATAAGGACCGATGGCACTATTGAATTGAACCCTAAACCCTCTATTGACTTGGACTTTGCCCTCATCGTCTACCCATGGTACGCGAAACATAACAAGGCGCTCAGGCTCAATTAACCGTTCTAAAATGCCCTGTTTTTCATACTCTGGGTGCTTTGCAAAAACCGGGACGAGTGATTCCAGAATTTCTTTTACCGCTTGCTGGAATTCCTCTTCGCCTGGATTTCGCTTTTCCACCTCCTCTAACACACGGTGGATGTAACTTTGTGCTGTTTGTGCTGCTCGATCTAAGGTCAACATGTCTCATCTGCCTCCTTGTAGATATCTTCACACATTTATTTGTTAGATTTTCTAACGCATATTGAGATTAATTTAACACCAATTGTAAAATCTGATCAATATTGATAACAGATGAAAATGATGCCGAATTGAGATGGATCAAGCAGCAGCAGCTATCGTCTTTAAAAATGACCGCTAAAGGAATGACTATTGTGCTAGAAATGATCAATTGGACTTTACACGTCCCGCTTTATTTGACAAATAGATGAATCATGATCTATTTCTAGATGGTTTGAAAACGAAAAAAAGGCCAAAAGTTTGATGGAACGCGTTCAATCCTTTCGGAGATTCTCGCCTCTTTTTCGATCAGGTAATACGACACAAAGCCAATATAAAATTGAAGACGATGGGAAGTTAATTAAACCGACTATGCCCCAGAACCACTTATAGCGCCCTCTTTTTTTTGCATCCATAAACAAGAGAAATCCCTGTGCAAACAATAACGGCAATGCACACAATAAGATGATCATTTCCGTCTGACTCATAAAGACCCTCCTTTAATGTGTTGATATTCCTTGATTCCTACTACTACACAGAGCGGGATGCTCACCACCTGGAGAAGAATTAAGATCATAGGCAAATGGGTGATGGCAGCTGCAAAAAGTGCCAGAATGGTGAGACTAATGAGAACGTACGCAAGCATTTCTTGTTTAAAACGCCTTTTCTCTTTTTCCTTTGCCTGCTTTAGCATCATCATGACAGCCTGCTCACTTGGTTTTTTCACTTCAATCTGTTCATCTAGCTGCTGTAACTCTTCTTTTAAACGCTCGGTGAAACGATCTTCCTTCATAAGAACCACTCCTTTCGAATTTTCTTTAATCCATGATGAACCCTCGACTTCACAGTGCCTTCTCTCATACCGAGCATCGAAGCAATTTCTGGGTAAGTAAAGCCATAATAATAATGCAGAATAATCGGTGCTCTCTCCTGAGCCTTCAATTCATTTAAAGCATCCCACATCTCATGCCATGTGTGGCCCTTTTGCTGAACGTCCCATTTGAAGCGGCGTATGGCTTCTTGATTGGCCTTCCCTTCTCTCATTTGTTCACGTTTTCTTTTCTTCTGGTGATCTAAAAATTGTCTCGATGCAATGGAGATGAGCCATGTTGAAAATAAGGAATCTCCTCTAAATGAAGAAAGTTTCATGTACGCTTTCAGCATCGTCTCTTGCATGATTTCTTCTGCCAGCTCTTGTTGAAGGGTAAGCTTCATCATATACCGGTAAAGAAAGGAATAGTGCTGCCGATAAAGTGCTGTAAATGCGGCATCATCTCCCTGTTTTGCCCGCTCGATCAATAATGTCTCCTCT
Source organism: Bacillus sp. SIMBA_154 (assembly GCF_046536015.1). Classification (NCBI taxonomy): domain Bacteria; kingdom Bacillati; phylum Bacillota; class Bacilli; order Caryophanales; family Bacillaceae; genus Bacillus; species Bacillus sp. SIMBA_154. The sequence goes on along the minus strand of NZ_JAWJBV010000021.1, from coordinate 24,844 downwards.
GTCTGCTCCAAACACGCCCCTCCTTCCTTTCTTTCTCTTATTTATGAGACGACACGGATGATAACATCGTTTAAAATAGATCCTATTTTTTTAAAATGTCTCCTTTTCCCCCTGCTGATCCGGTCATCGGTTCGTTTTATATTCAATTTTTTCTTATGTAATGATTATGACATTTCTTTGTCTCTAACAAAATGACGCTTTCGTAATCATCTTGATTTTCCATAGAATGGAGAACCCCTTTCCCATAATCATGATGTCATCCCAATACCTATCGTCAATGGTCCTTGTCTCATTTAGATGAAAATGAAATAATCATCGCCTTAGTTTCCTAGAAAATCATGGAATACACAGCGCCAATTCTTAGCCGATGATACCTTTTTGCGTGCTATGCTCTTCCTACATTCCGAATGAGGCGATGCCGGCGAAAGAAGGAGGAGCGTTTGAATCGCAGCTTATTTTGGAAACGTTTACATTAAATCAAAATAGAATGGAGATGTTGATTTTGAAGAAAAAAGTTCCAATGTTAGCTGGTGTGTTAGCGGTTGGTCTCGTGACTTCATTATTTGCACCAAATGGGGAGGCAAACGCGGCAGCCAAATATCCAGAAAGTCCTTCGATTATGGCCAATTTTAATCAGCAAGGATTCTCCACATTGAATGGAGGCACAACAGGCGGTGAAGGCGGTAAAACAGTGACAGTAAAGACCGGAAATGAACTATTAGCCGCCCTCAAAACTAAAGGAACAAATGAAAAATTAAAAATCGTCGTAGACGGGACGATTACCCCTTCTAATACATCTGCAAATAAAATTGATGTCAAAGATACAAACAATGTCTCAATCGTTGGTAAAGGCACGAAAGGCGAATTTAACGGGATTGGCATTAAGGTATGGCGGGCCAATAACGTGATCATCCGCAACCTGAAAATTCACCACAGCAAAATCGGTGATAAGGACGCCATTGGAATCGAAGGCGGCTCTAAAAACGTCTGGGTCGACCATAATGAGCTCTACAACACATTGAACTCTGGGAAAGATGACTATGATGGGTTATTCGATGTGAAAAATGACTCTGATTACATTACGTTCTCATGGAACTATGTCCATGACAGCTGGAAAACGATGCTTATGGGCAGCTCCGATAACGATAACTACAACCGAAAAATCACGTTCCACAACAACCGTTTTGAAAACTTGAATTCACGTGTACCGTCTATGCGCTACGGGGAAGGTCATGTGTATAACAACTATTACAAAGGCATCCATACAACTGCAATCAACTCTCGTATGGGCGCGAAAATGAGAATTGAGCACAACGTATTTGAAAATACAAACAATGCCATCGGCAGCTGGGACAGCCGTCAAGTTGGTACATGGCATGTCATCAACAACTCTTTTATTAACAGCACAGGCAGTCTGCCAACGTCTTCAACAGGTACGTACAACCCTCCTTATAACTACTCTTTGCTTAACGTGAACAATGTCAAATCAGAAGTGGTATCAAATGCTGGTGTTGGAAAAGTAAACCCTTAAACCACAAAACGTTCGGGCAGAGATCACCTGTCCGAACGTTCTTTTCATTCATTTTATTTATATTGTAGAAAACGGTCGATCCATCTCATATAGCCTTTGATAACGCTGGTTTTCTCTCAATAAATCCTGATGCTTCCCCTGCATCTCAATGTGTCCATCTTCAATAAACATGATGCGGTCACACGTCTCGCAGCCAGTCAGGTGATGGGTAATCCAAATGACAGTTTTTCCTTTTAACACACGGAAGATTGTTTGAAGCAATTCACGCTCTGCCTGAGGATCAAGTCCGACGGTTGGCTCATCTAATACCACAATCGGTGTGTTTTGCAGCAAGATCCGAGCTAACGCCATACGCTGTCTTTCTCCGCCTGAGAAACGAACTCCTGTCTCCTGTACACCTGTGTGATAGCCTTCTGGTAAAGATTCAATGTAATCGTGCAGCTGCACTTGTCTCGCCGCTTCTTTCACCTGCTCTTCTGTCGCGTCTGGGGATCCTAAGCGAATATTGTTTAAAACAGACGTATCGAATAAATAAGGCTGTTGATTGAGGACAGACACATAAGCTGACACGTTCTCTTGAATGCTTTGCACCGGTTTTCCCTGAATGCTGATAGCACCTTGATTTGGCACGACCGCCCCTTCTAACAATTTTAAAATGGTCGATTTGCCTGCACCGCTTTTTCCTAAGAGAGCGAGTGATTCTCCTTGCTTAAGCGAAAACGAAAGGTGCTTTAGCACGTGTTGATGCGCATCATATCCAAAGGACACTTGTTCAAAACAGACAGCTTGATCATGAGAAATGATTGACTGATCAACGAATTCCTTCTTAGATTCTCCTTCATACGACTGCTTTTCATAATGATGTAATCTGCTAACAGTATGCTGATAAACAGGAATGTCACCTGCCGCATCTGAAAGCGGAAGAAAGGCTTCTGTTAACGGAAACAGCACAAGCACAAAGGCCGCAATGAGCGTGTGCGGCATAGAACCTGACTGAACAACTGAGCCGCTCCAATACACCACAAGCACAACTGCTCCTCCAATAATCAGCTGCGCAAAAAATTGGCGCAGACGGATAAACCGGTGCTTGGCAGCTTCAAGCGCTAACAACTGCGCTTCTTTCTGTTCATAGCCGTCAACAAAATCTTTCTGTCTGCCGCTAAACAGCCAGTCACTAACTCCCATGACGGCATCTGTTAAATGGCTGTACAGTTCATTTCTGCCTTTTTTCATTTGAATTTGTCTCGCCCGGTTCACAAGCACTGTGACGTATGGGAAAACAAATACGAGAAGTGCCATATAGAGCAGCATCAATCCAGCAAATGGCCATGAGAAAAGTCCAAGTGCCCCAATCGATGCTGCATATAAAAGCAGCGCACCGATGGATGGAAAGATTGTTTTTAAATACGCATCCTGTAATCTCTCCACATCTTCTGACAAGAGCCCAAGCATTTCCCCTGTACCAAGCTTCGTCTGTTTGGCACTTCGTTCAGCCATGTCATACAGACGCACCCGCATTTTTTCAATCATCGTCAAAATGAGCTGATGGCTCGCCAGCCTTTCTGCATAACGAGCAGCAGAACGTGAAATACCAAAGGTGCGTACAGCCACGATTGGGACGTAGACCATCAATATATTCTCAGGTCTTGTGGCGGCTTTTGAAATCAGAAATCCCGAGGTATACATCAGCAGAGAAGCAGAGAACACCGCAATGCTTCCTAAAAAAAGCACCAAGGCAAACAGCTTTTGATTCTCCTTGATATAAGGTATAAACCAGCCTTTACTGACCATGTGAGACCGCCCCCATTTGCTCCTGTACCAATTGATAGTACACACCTTTTCTTCGCATTAATGATTCATGTGTCCCCATTTCTGCAATGGTTCCATGATCCATGACAATGATCTCATCCATCTCCGGCATCCAATGCAGCCTATGTGTCGCTAAGAACACGAGCTTATCTTCAAACAGCGGAAGCATCGTTTCCTTCAATTCATACTCCGTCTCAATGTCGAGATGCGCCGTTGGTTCATCTAACAGCATAATCGACCGCTGGCCGAGAACAGCCCGAGCAAGCGCAATTCTTTGTGCCTGGCCGCCGCTTAGCCCTCTCCCCTGCTGTCCGATGACCTCATCCAGTCCATTTGGCAGCTGCGCTACAAGCTGAGATAACCCAGCCGCCTGCACAGCTCTTTCCACTTCTTCGTCTGTTGCATGTGGTTCATAAAAACGAATGTTTTCTCTTAATGTCATGTGAAATAAATAGGGGTGCTGCGGCATATAGACGACTTCCTTTTGCCATTCCTTCATCTGTAAATGAACAAGCGGATGGCCGTTTAGCGTCATTTGACCTGAAGACGGTTCAACAAAGCCGCCGAGGACATCGGTTAACGTCGATTTTCCTGAACCACTGGCACCAATGATTCCGATTCTTTTCTTTCCTTTGACAGTCAAATCCACATCCTGAATGGAATAAGGAGCATGTTCATCATGCAGGACACAAATATCTTGCAGCGTAAGCACAGCTTGTTCATTCCACTCGTTTAGCTGCACTGATTGTGTCTCCTGCGCGTGGAAGCCCTTTTCATCTAAAATGACCTGAATGGCCTCATTCGCTTCTTTTCCATTTAACGTCGCATGATAATCATTTCCCACTTCACGTACTGGCAGGAAATATTCCGGAGCCAGCATAAGCGCCGTCAAAGCTGGCAATAACAGAAGTTCCCCTTCAATTAACCGCAGGCCAAGAAAGACAGCAACGGTCGCAATCGATAACATAGAAAAGAAATCGAGGGCAAACGATGAAAGAAATGCGACCTTCAGCGTGTTCATGGTCGCCTTTCGATATCGCTTTGACACCTCTGCGATATTACGGGAGTGCTTTTTGCTAATACCTAAGTAACGAAGCGTTTCAAGGCCGCGGAGCGAATCAGTAAAATGATTGGATAATTTCTCATACGATCTCCATTGTTTGGCCGCTTTACGCTGAGCAACAAGACCTAACAAAATCATAAAAACAATTAAAATCGGCAGCGTCACAATCAAAATGACGGCAGATGTTTGATCTAATGTCCAAACATAAACGAGGACCATCACCGGAATAACAGCCATGTTCACCATTTTCGGCAAAAACAGCTGTAAATATTGACGATATTGGACAATTCCCTCCATCGCTAATGTGACAAGCTTTCCTGTACCTTTTTTCTTTGTGAAAGCTGGACCTAAACGAAAGAGTTGGTCTAACAGCTGTTTTCTGACGTCTGCTCCAATTCGGGAAGAGTAGGTAAACATGACCTTCTCCCGAATCAAGGTGAGACCGTGCCGCACCAGAAAGGCAGCAAGAAACAGCAGGACATAAGGCGTTGCCTGCGAGAGGGTTTTCCCGTCAAACAGCGTTGTAATGGCATGTGCCAGCCACTGTGCTTGGAAAATAATACTTGCTCCTTGGATGAGTGACACAATACCTAAGAGGGCAAGAAGCCCTCTCATTCCTTTTAATTGAAGCAAACGTTTATCCATTAGTAAGTCATTGGCTCCTTACCGCTTACACGTTTACGGAAGACGTAATAGCTCCAAATTTGATACCCAAGCACAAAGGGCAGCAAAGAAATGGCAACAATCGTCATGACCGTCAGTGAATAAGATCCGGATGCAGCGTTTTGAATGGTAAGATCAAACGCATGGTTGATCGAACTAATCATGACGCGCGGGAACAATGCAGTGAAAAGCATCGTCACTGTCACCATGATGCCAGCACCTGTGAATAGGAATGTCCAGCCATCACGTTCTTTTTTCATAAAGAATAGAGCCGCTACATAACAAACCACAATCAGCACGGTTAAAGGAATGGTGATGATCGGGCGCACTGTGTAAATGTCTGTTTCCATGATGGACACACCGACAAATAGGACAAGCACTGGCAGCGCAATAAGCAGGACACGCTGACCAAGCTTTCTTGCACGGTCTCTTAAATCACCCTCTGTACGAAGTGTGACGAAAATCAATCCGTGCAGAAGGCAAAGAACCGTCACAGCTAACCCGCCAATCACTGAATAAAGGTTCACAAAATCCGTAAAACCAGCATACATATTCATGTCTTGATCAATTGGCATCCCGCGTAAAATACTTGTGAATAGCACACCGAGTAAAAACGGTGGCAGCAGACTGCCAAAGAAGATGACCCAGTCCCATGCTTTGATCCAAGAGGCTTTCTCAACCTTCCCTCGGAATTCAAAGGCGACCCCCCGCCCAATGAGCGCTAATAGGAGAACCGTAAACGGAATATAGTATCCGCTGAACATCGTGGCATACCAGTGAGGAAATGCAGCGAAAATAGCACCGCCAGCTGTAATCAGCCAAACCTCATTCGCATCCCAGAAAGGACCAATCGTATTGATTAAAATGCGGCGCTCATGCGCATCCTTTCCAAGCAGCTGCATGGACATCCCTACACCAAAATCAAATCCTTCTAAGAAGAAAAACCCAACAAACAATACTGCGACAAGAATAAACCAAATCTCGTTAAGATATGCCATGATATGCGCCTCCATCAAATGGATCTGTAGACAGGTCCGTTTCATCCTTTTGATCTGTATCCTCTTCAGAATGTGCACCTTTTTTAATTTCTCGAATGAATAAGTAGGCAAGCAAGATTGCAAGAATCAGATAAATGGTCGTAAAGCTAATGACTGAGAATAATAGCATGCCATAGGATACGTTTGGTGAAATTGATTGAGCGGTCGTCATCATGCCAAAGACGGTCCAAGGCTGACGCCCGATTTCGGTCATGATCCAGCCGGCTGAGTTTGCAATAAACGGGAACGCAATCATCCAAACCATGAAGCGTAAATACCATTTGTTTGATTCAAGTTTCTTTCTAAAGCTCAAGTACAAGCCAATCATACTAGCAAAAATCATAAGCATTCCCGCACCGACCATGATTCTAAAGCTCCAGAACGTTGTTTTCACTGGAGGAATGTAGTCTCCTGGGCCAAACTTTGCTTCATATTCTTTTTGAAGTGTCAGCATACCTGGAACATCTCCACTGAACTTCGAATAAGCCAAATAACTTAAAGCAAACGGAATGTTGATTTCTGCAGAGTTTTCTTTTTTATCTGTGTCAATGTTGGCAAATAGTGTCCAAGCCGCTGGATCTCCACTATCCTTCCAAAGGGCTTCACTTGCTGCCATCTTCATCGGCTGTGATTTCATTAAATGCTTTGCTTGGTCATGTCCAGAGAACGCCACACCTAAGCCAGAAATTAAAGCGAGTACCATGGCAATCTGGAATGATTTTTTGAAAAAGGCGATTTCTTGTTTTTTGATCATTTTATAGGCACTAACACCTGCAATAAAGAAAGCACCTGTTGCCAGCGCACCGAACAGAACGTGCGGGAACTCTACCCAGAGCTGCGGATTCGTGACAAGAGCGCCAAAATCATTCATTTCTGCACGGCCATTTTTAATGACAAATCCAACTGGCTCCTGCATAAATGAGTTAGCTAGTAAAATCCAAAACGCCGAAAAGATCGTACCAAGGGAAACAAGCCAAATACACAATAAATGAATTTTCTTCGGCAGACGATCCCAGCCGAAAATCCAAAGTCCAATAAATGTAGATTCAAGGAAAAAGGCCAACAGTGCCTCAATGGCAAGCGGTGCACCAAAGACATCACCAACAAACCTTGAATAGTCAGACCAGTTCATCCCAAACTGGAATTCCTGCAGAATCCCTGTCACCACACCTACTGCAAAGTTAATTAAGAAAAGGTGACCCCAAAACTTCGCCATCTTTTTGTAGATGTCTTTTTTCTTCACTACATAAAGGGTCTGCATCAATGCGACGATAAACACCAAACCTATAGACATAGGAACAAAAATAAAATGAAATAATGTCGTTGAAGCAAATTGAAATCTTGCTAAAAACAGCTCACTCACAGCCTTACATCCTCCCTTACTTTCACATGCCGAATGATTCGAGATCTTTATGCTCACCATTTCACAAAAATTTCACTACTTGTTCAATGGTTCACAATTAATAGCCTGTTTGAAACGGTTCACTCGGTGAAAATTTACTCTTGAATTTCATTCGGTTAGTTATTTATACCTGTACTTTACACCCATACGCTTCAAAAATAAAGTAAATTTTACCTAAAAATTGGGTGGTATTGTGTCAGTTGTTTGAATACTTTGTCAAAATTATGTGACGGAAAGAAAAAATCTGCAAAAAAAATAGCGCTGCACCTCGGCGGCAGCGCTGTAATGACATTTAGGCTTTTTTCTGTAAAGCTGGTCTTGTCACTTGTACTTCATAGTACGTAATTTTGTTTTTTAATAGTCCTTCAGGTTTCGCTTTTCCATGAGCGTGCGTATCACCAAACGCCTGAGATTTTGTCCAGTTCACAAAGTCCTCCTTACGGTTCCAGCGGGTATGAATGGTCACTTCATCATAATCTGTTGTCTGCTGTGTGACCCATACTTCCATGCCTAAAAACCCTTCCATGAATTCTACTTGTCCCTGCTTGTTAAATCGTTTGACGAGATGGTCGGCACTGCCTTTTTCTACTCTTACTTGGTTGTTTACAATGATCATGTTCTTTTCATCTCCCTTTTGTTGTTGGATCGAAGCGATTGGGATGATGAGCGGATGCTCTCCGTTCAAGTGAACCTCTGCCTGAATCCCAAAGACCTCTTTGAAAAAGTCTTCTGTTAATACTTCTGTTGGTGCCCCTATTTGATGCACGTGACCACGCTTCATCGCAATGAGGCGGTCACAATACTTTGCTGCCTGCTGCAGGTCATGAAGAACCATTAAAATGGTGATTCCATGCGTCTGATTCAGCTGTTTAAGCAGCTCTAATAATTCAAGCTGATGTGCAATATCTAAATAAGTTGTGGGTTCATCCAGAATAATGGTCTCTGTTTTCTGAGCAAGCGCCATCGCAATATACGCCTTTTGCCTTTCTCCACCTGACAATGTATGCAGCATCCTGTTTTCATTGCCGCGGCTGTTCGTCACATCAAGCGCCCACTCAATCGCTTCATGATCTGTCTTCGAGCTCTTTTTCCAGATCGAACGATGCGGACTCCGTCCAAGTGCGATCAGCTCACGCACTGTCATCGATGGGATGGCCGTTCTCGTCTGCATGAGAACAGCGATCTCCTTTGCAATTTCCTGCGCCGTCATCTCTTTTTGCGGTATATCGTGAATGTAAATCATGCCGCTTTCTATCGACGTGAGGCGTGCGGCCGCTTTGATAAAAGTCGACTTCCCTGACCCATTTGGTCCAATGATTCCGGTCACACTTCCCTTAGGAACAGCGGCTGAGATTGACGACAGCCGAAAGCCCCCTTGACTGAGACTCACGTCATCCATTGCAATCACATCCAACTTAACCCCTCCCTTTCTTTTTTAATAAATAGAGGAAGAAAGGTGCACCGATGCAGGCTAGCAATATACCGACAGGCAATTCAACCGGTGTAAACCAGACCCGTGCCGCTGTATCTGCAAAAACCACAAGTACGCCCCCGCCCAGCATCGAAATCGGCAGCAGATACCGGTAATCATCTCCAATTAAAAGACGGATAAAATGAGGAACGACAAGCCCGACAAACCCAATTAAACCGCTCACGCTTACAGCCGCACCAGCTAAAAGCGCCGCCAGCGCAATTAAGAAAAACCGGGTTCTCTCTACTCTCAGGCCCAATAGCTGAGCCGATTCATCGCCAAGCAGGAGAAGATTTGCCGGCTTGATTGCAAAAAAACAAAGACACAACCCAGCCAGCGCATATGGCGACACAAAGCTAAGATGATGCCAGCTCCGCCCGTTTAATCCACCTGATAAAAAAGGCAGAACAGCCTGCACCCGCTCACTATAAAGCACCATAAACCCGTTCATGACCGCACCAAGCAGGGCATTGACTGCCACTCCCGCCAAAATCAATTTCAGCGGTGAAACGCCTTGGTCAAATGACAGCACATACACAACGAGTGCCGCTAATAAAGCGCCAAGAAAGGCTGCGGCTGGAGTCAAATACGTAAATTGCGGGAAAACAATCATGCTGAGTACAGCAGCTAAGCCCCCGCCGGCTGTAACACCAATGATGCCGGGGTCAGCGAGCGGATTTCGGACGACCCCTTGTAAAATCGCCCCTGATGCTGCGAGACAGGCCCCAACGATGAAACCAATCAGAACACGCGGCAGCCGTAAATCCATCACGATTTTTTCATGGACAGGCTGCCCTGATTCCGTCAAAGCAGCGATCAGATCCGGCAGCGATAATTGAATAGAACCTAATGCAAGTCCTAGACATGCACCCACACCTAAAGCGAGAAGCAGTCCCGGTATAAGCCACTTTCGTCTAGACTGTCTTTTTTGAAAATCTAACTCGGCATTCATTTTCATGATGACAATCGCTTCAATCTCTTCTCTAGTTCATCAATCGCTCTTATCACTTCTGCGCCTGGATTCGTACCAAATAGATCACTAGGCAAAATCTCGACGTGTCCATTTTTGACAGCTGACACATCGTGCCATGCCGCATTCTGTTTCATTTCGCTCATAAAGCCCGCTTTCACATCTTCTGGATTGCTGTGTGTCATCAGCAGAATGAGATCAGGATCGGCTTCGATGACCTTTTCTGCATTGATTTGAGCGTATTGAGGGAATTTTTCGAGCGCCGGTTCATTCTCAGCAATGTTCGCACCCCCAGCGATGTGCAGCAAATCCCCGCTTAAGGAATGAGGAAGTGCCGCCATATATGTGCCGGGAGCACCGTACACAACGAGTGTTTTCACTTTTTTCTTAGGCGGCTTGACCTGCTTTTTCCGCTGATCGATTTGTTCATTGAGTGCTTTTGCCTTTTGCTGCTTTTCAAGCAAATCACCAAATAACGAAATTTGACGCTGAATATCCTTCACTGAATTGGCGCTTGTCAAAAGAAGCTGTGAACCAATTCCTTCTATCGTAGAGATGTCCTTACTGTTTAATTGTTCATTCCCAAGCACAACATCAGGCTTTAAACTCGTGAGCAGCTCTACATCATATTGATGCGTTGTGCCAATCGTTTGTACGGACTTTGCCTTCTGTAACTTGTCTGGTAACTCGGTCGTTGGACGGCCGACAACCTCACCGCCTAAGGCATAAATAATGCTCATGTCTCCAGTCGATAACGAGACGATACGCTGAGGTGATTCATCAAACGACAACGTTCTGCCGGCAAAATCCTTTATCTTCAGCGCTCCTTGCGTGCTCCCTTTCTCTACCGGTGCTGCTTGACTGCATCCTCCGAGGAGAAGCATCAAAACGAGTCCCGCCACGATCACATGTGAAAATTTCAACCGTCTGTCTCTCCTTTTCTAGTAAACTTTCTTTAGCTTTGCCTGTACCACGAGACGCCCGCTTTTAGGTGCAAGCACATGATCACAGGTCGATAAGGTGAGGATCAGGTCATCCGTGGACACGTCTGTCTTCGTTTGATAGATCGACTTCTTACGCACGGCTTGCAAGTAGTGCGCATATTCGCCAATATCCTGAAAATCGGTTTGAATATAATCGAAGTCAACCGTCGTTTCATACACAGCAAAAATCTCCGCTTCGTAGCTTTGATACAGCGTATCGTACTGAAATGTCCGGTGCTCATCGAAAAAATCCCTTTTTAGATAGTTTGTGAGTCCAGCGAACATTGATCCATCCCTCATCCGATGGCCATACACCACTGTATTTGGACTTTCATGTAAGACGTCGTTTCGATAATCCATAAAGATACTGCCTGCCCGGGTATCGTTCTTTAAATAATTGCGAGTTAAGTAGAATGCATTATCGCGTGATTGAACAATCGGGTATTGAATCATTGTGCCCTTCATATTGATCCAGCCGACAATGTCGTCATTCACCTTTCGCAGCTCATCAAATGACGTACGAATCTTTCCCGGTTCCCGCTTTTCATTCATTTCTTCTTGTCCATACATCGTCTGGGCCTTTGCAAGCACTTGACGATTTTGATAATAGCCGAAGAGTTCTAAGCCGATGGCCGTACCGCTATAAATGAATACACCTAAACAGACGATCGTCAGCATCCGCTGCCAAAGCCGTTTTCCTCGTTTCACACTGTCTCACCTGCTTTTTGCACAGCTTATATACCAACAGGCACGATGTACATCCCTGTTTCTGCATCCTGTCTAATCGTGACGGACACATGATAAATGTGCCGCACCATCTCTTCAGTTAACACATCGTTCGGCTGTCCTTCACTGATGATCTGTCCATCCTTCATCGCAATGATGACATCGCTGTAGCGAACAGCCTGATTCATATCGTGCAGCACCATGACAATCGTTAATCCATGCACAACATTGAGCTCTCGAATGAGCTCAAGAATGTCAAATTGATAGTAAATATCCAAATAAGTTGTCGGTTCATCTAGGAAAAGGATCGGTGTTTTTTGCGCAAGTGCCATTGCAATCCATACACGCTGCCGTTCCCCACCTGATAGTGAGGCGAGCGGCACTTTTCGTTTTTCCGTTAGCTTTGTACTGGACAGCGCCCACTCAATCGCTCTCTCATCCTCTTCCTTGTCACCCCCGCGCATCGTCTGGTACGGCGTTCTCCCAAATGCCACGACCCGTTCGATCGTTAAATCAAGCGGCGCTTCATTTTGCTGATGAACGACAGCGAGCTTTTTTGCCAATTCCTTTGGCTTGAACGCACTCAGCTCTTGGCCATCTAAGTGAATCTGTCCTTTATTGGGACAATGATTATTCGCCATCAAGGAAAGCAGCGTGGATTTTCCCGAGCCATTTGGACCGATAATGGTTGTGATTTTCCCCTGTTCAATCTGTGTTGTGACCGATTGAACGATGCTCTTCTGCTGGTCATAGGAGAATGACACCTCACGAATGTCCATGGAGACGGTCCCCCCTTCTTAATAAAAAGATAAGAAACGGCCCGCCAATGACGGCCATGATCGTAGAAGCAGGGATTTCATTTGGCGCTACAAGCGTTCTGCCAAGCGTATCAGCTGTCAAAATGAGCAAAGCCCCACTTAACGCAGAAAATGGAATCAGTACCCGGTGATCCGAGCCGACAAGCCTTCTTGAAATGTGCGGAATGAGCAAGCCGACAAAGGCAATCACGCCCGCTACCGCAGCTGTCACCGCTGCTAGTAAAACCGCAGTCATTGAAATCAAAAGGCGCATTCTGGTCACACGCAATCCTAAATTTTTCGCCGTCTTATCCTGAAGAGCCAAGAGGTTACACCATCTGCTAAAGAAAAGTGCAACGACAAGGCCAACGATGCCATAGACGCCGATTAAACGGACATCTCCCCACGTTTTCATCGTGAGATTCGACTGACCTGACTGATTCATCGTGATATTGAAATAGCTGCAAATGGTAACAAATGCTTCTGCCATCCCTGTAAACATGGCATTGATGGCGATCCCAACCAAAATCATACGGATTGGGCTCAAACCACCCTTCCAAGACAGAACGTATACAAGAAAACATGCAATGGCCCCGCCTAATACCGAAAATAAAGGAGAGTAGAAATAAAATTGAGGAAGCGCTGTAATCGCCATTAAAGAAAAGAAGCTGGCTCCTGATGAAATACCAATGACACCGGCATCAGCTAATGGATTCCTCATGACCGACTGCAATAGTACACCGGAGACAGATAAGGCTGCCCCTGTAAACATCGCGATGAGCATGCGGGGGATTCTCAAATCTTTAATGATTTCTACCTGTGCATGTTGACCGGTGATGAGCCCTTCCAATAATTCAATCGGAGTGACATGAATACTCCCAGTAATGGCAGAATAAATAAAAACGCCAACCAGTAAGAGACTGACTATCAGAAATAAAATCCCTGTTTTTTTCATCTTGAACGTCCTTTTATCATTAAGATTCGCCGCTTATGACGGATACAACATACGTGTCAATTCCTCTAATGCCTCTGCTGCCTTTAAATTGCCTGTTGTCCCGAATAAGCTTTCTTCTAGGTCGTACACCCGGTCTTGTTTTACCGCGTTAAAATGCTTCCAGATGTCATTTGTTTTGAATTCTTGATCAAACATGCGGACGACTTCATCTGGCATCCCATGTGCGGCCCGGAGAATGATATCTGGATTGGCTTTTTGTAAATACTCTGTATTGGATGCCAAATACTCCATTTTTTCACCTTTGACAATGTTCTCTCCTCCTGCGATACGCACAAGATCACCGATATATGAATTCTCTGTCGCCACCAAATAACTGCCTGGTACACCAAGCAGAATCAGAACGGACGGTTTGCGCTTTCCCTTCGTCCTCTCTTGTATGTCTTTCTTTTTTTGCTCAAAGTCAGACACAATGCGTTTGGCTTGTTTCTTTCTGTCATACTGATCACCAAGCTTCGTGATGGCCTTCTCCATGTTGTCCAGGCTTTCAAGATTTAAGTATGTGGCAGGGACACCTGCTTGTTGAAAGGGTGTCTCTAAATCATATTGAAGGGTCGTGACAGACAGGACATCTGTCGGTTGAAGTGATTGGATGATTTCCATGTCCGGGCTCATTGGATTGCCGACTTCTGGCAGTCCTTTGTAACGAGCTGGCAAGGATTTTTGACTTGTTGGCACCCCGACAAGATCCACCTCTAAAGCATCCATGATCTCCACAGCAGCTACAGTCGTTGCCACAATCCGCGCATTTGATTCCGCGCTTTTCTTGCCTTTCGCTGAGCTTTCAGCCGACTGTGAGCACCCCGACAAGATCACGCACACACTTAAAGCAGCGATCAGGGAACGTGACATTCGATGCTTCAAAAACAGAAGCCTCCTTTCGAAAAAAGAGAGTGGATGCGCCGAGTTGAAAGGCGCATCTCACTTAAAATAAACCATCTATCTTTCCTTAGTTTGATACTTCCTCACGAGCACGAATAACGACCCGCCGAATAAAAGAATATACACCCAGAGAAGAGAGGGATCTCCTGTTTTCGGATTCAGCTGGCCTGTCTCAGACTTGGTTTGGTCATCTGATGGCGTAAATGTCATCTGCTCTGCGCCCGTTTCCTCTGGTGCCAGATTCACAAGCTGATTCGTTTGAGAATCGTGATCATTTGGATTTTTGACAAAGCCGATACTCTCATCGTCTCCGATAACCGTCGCAATCCCGCTGCCTTCACCATGTGCGATTCCTTTCGTGTCATAGATAAGTTTGACATCGTACTGCTCATGGTAATTCGCAGCTGGAATGTCAATTTTCACACGTGCTGCCTGGTCACCTCTTAAACTTTTTGCTTCATATTGAATCACTCGTGTATCTGCTTTTTGATCTGTTTTTGCGACAAGAGTCTCTTCATATTTCCCGCCTGTCCCTACTTGGAAGGATGTGATGGCTGAGCTGTTCTTCACTGTATATGAAACGAAATGGCGGCCATTTTTCACCACCAATGTCGCAGGGCTCACGACGTAATCGTTCATACGAGAAGGCTCATCCTTGTCTGCTTTCTTCATTGAAAAAGGAAGCTTGTATACACCATCTTTTAGCTGAGCTGTCTCTTGACCAGCTCCACCGTTATTTGTTTCTGGTGCTGGTGTATTTGGTTTTGGTGTTTCTGGAGTGGCTGGTGTTACTTCCTCTACCTGACCGTCCTTAAGTGGAGAGATACTCTTTGAATCAAATTGAAAACGAATATCGTAGGTTTGGTCATAATTAGCAGCTGCCACCACAATGTGTACTTTTCCTTTAACCGCTTTTTTCAAATCAGCCACATCAAATGAGACGACTCTTGTGTTCTTTGCTTGATCTGTGCTGACGGTCTTCACTTCTTGATAAGAGCCGTTTTTCTCTGTTTTCAAAGAAGCAACAGACGTATTGTCCTTCACCGTAAAGGAAATGGTTTGCTTTCCGTTTTTGACGGTTAAGGATGCAGGATGTGAGAAGTATTGGTTCATCCGAGATGCCTCGTCCTCATCCCCTTTTAGCACACTGTAATTGACACGATACACACCATCTTTTAATTGATTTTGCGCAGAATCATCTGGCTTTGTACCGTTTTGATCATCTGGTTTTGTTTCGTTATCGTCTGGCTTTGTGCCATTTTGATCATCTGGTTTTGTTTCGCTATCGTCTGGCTTTGTGCCATTTTGATCATCTGGTTTTGTTTCGTTATCGTCTGGCTTTGCAGGCGTGACGAGTGTTAGACTGCTTTGATCGAATGCGAGCTGTACGTCATACGCTTCGTCATAAATAAAACCGCCTAAATCCCAGTAAATTTTGACCCAGCCGTTTAATTTTGCTGATAAGTCGGCTACATCAAATTTGATCACACGTGTATTGGCTGTTTCATCCTCACTGACCGTTTCAGTGGTGACGAGAGCGCCATTTTGTTCGACCTTGAAATCTGTGATTTCTTTGCTTTGCTTCAGCGTGACATAGGCTGTCGTCTTGCCATTTTCCACGATCAGCTTAGCTGGCTTTTCTGTATAAGTATCCATCATGGACGCTTCTGTGCTGCCATTTTTTAAAATAGTGAATCCAACTGTGTATTCACCATCAACGAATGATGCCGCTTGAGCCGTTCCTTGAGGAATCTGAAACGCAGTCAACAAACTGAATAAAACGAGCAGAATGGCTGCCTTTAGATGAAAAAGACGTTTCAAAAGGTGACACTTCCTTCCGTTAATGCTTGATGATCCACTTTCTTGCTAAAAACCCGCCTGAACATAAGACAAGCACAAGGAGCCAACCCGTCTGGCTTGTATCACCAGTTTGCGGATTCTCTTCTTGTTTCGTATGAGTGGATGAATCAGATTTTTTGGTTGATTCCTTTGATGATTGCTGGCTTTCTGCTGCACCCGCTGTTTCGTTTGAGCTGTTAGAAGAAAGTGCCTTGATGCTGCTTTCATCGAATTTCAGCTGAATTGTATAATTATGATCATAGTCAGCAGATTTTACAGTGACATGAATTTTTGACTTGATTGGTTTAGACAAGCTATGTGCTTGGAATTGAACGAGCCTTGTATTGGCTTTTTTATTCGTTGAAAGAACCGTTGTATCGACATAGCCGCCATTTCCCGGAACTTTAAATTCCGTCACCCAGCTGCTATTTTTAATGGTCATTTGCACTGTCAGCTTTCCATTTTTCACGATCACTTTAGCCGGCTTCAGCCAGTAATCATTTGCCATTGAGACCGCATTTCCTTCAGCCTTCAGCACAGTATAGTTGACGGAGTATGTACCATCATTTAAAGAGGCAGCCTGTGCATTTGAAAAAGGCAGTATGAGTGCCAATAAAAAAGCGGCTATGAAGGCTGGAAGCCTTATCCATTTTTTCATCAAGCGAATTTCCTCCCTTTTTATTGAACAGTTGCTGCATCAAACTTGAGGCGAATGTCATAATTGCCTGTATATCCGATGACCGGCACAGTCACACTCACTTTTGCTGGTACGACTTCTGTCAGACTGGACACATTGAATTCTACCGTTCTTTTATTGGCAGCTGTGTTCGTACTGATCACCTTCGTATCTTTGTAAACACCTTGATCCAGTGTTTTAAAGCTTGTGATCCAAGAGCTATTGGTTAACGTGACTTGCGCTTTGATTTTCCCATCCTTCACGACAAGCTTGGCTGGTTTTTCAAAATACGTATTCGCTGTTGAAGTCGAATCGCTATCTGCCTTCCATACCACATATTGCGCTGAATATTGACCATCTGCTAAGCCTGCTGCTGAGGCAGAGCTAACCGGAGCTAAAGCAAATAATAGAACAAAGCTAAAGAATAATAATACGTGTGACGTTGGACGAAGTGCTTTCATGTGAACCCTCCTAATTGATATTGATAATTATTCTCAATAGACAATAAAAAAAATAACCTTCATAAGTGTTGAGATCACACTTATAGATGATTATGATAATCATTATCAATTGTGTTGAAAAAATAAATCTTTACTTCCAAAAAGTCAAAGATGTCTGCTTCCAAATGATGGATCGATATTTATTTTAGGCAATCTGTCCCATTCATAATACCATGGCATAACCTCCATTCCATTACAGGGAAAAGAACCCTCTTCTCCTTGATATTATATGATGGATGAATTTATTGTCAACATCATTTTTCATACTATTGTCTTAGATTTCTGGAAAATCACAAAAAAAAATTTCGATCAGGTGCACCTGATCGAAATCGATTAGGAAGGGACATGTTCCCCTTTTTTGCTGTTTTTTCGCTCTAAAGACCATGCGTACATTTCACGAATAATCGGTTCGATTTTCTTCCCTTGCGCTGTTAATTTATATTCAATCCGCACCGGAATGTCGGGGTATACTTTTTTCTCAACGAGCCCTTCAGCTTCTAAATCCTTCAGCCTTTCTGATAATAATCTTCCGCTGATGTTCATTTCATTTTCAAGCTGACAAAAACGCTTGGGCCCTGTGAGAAGCTGATTGATGATGAGAATCACCCACTTCTTGCCTAGAATTTCCATGGCATCTGTAATTGGGCAGCCGTCCACTTGAGCCATACTTACTCCCTCCTGCCTTTCTCTCTTTTTTTCATTATAACACAATTAATTACTTGAAATAAGTCACTAACTATTATATATTTTAGTTACTAAAAGTAACAAGGTATACATTTTTATAGATTTTCAAAAACATTTGAACATGCCGATGCATATATCATGAAGGAGCTGACCAGCTTGAAGACAATTGAGCAGCTAAGATTGGGTGTAACAGAATTACATGTGTCCAACTTTGAGCGTTCTTTACCTTTTTATACAGACATTTTAGGGTTTACTATATTAGAACAGACGGATTCCGCCGTCACTCTTGGCAGCAATGCAAAGGAACCGATCCTTTTGTTAAAAGAAGATGCACAGCTGAAGGAGAAACCTAATCATGAGCCAGGACTTTATCATTTTGCTGTTTTATTACCTACCAGAAAAAACCTGGGCACATGGCTGGCACATGTGATCAAAAAAGGCTATCCTTTAATTGGAGCAAGCGATCACTTTTTCAGTGAAGCCATTTATTTAAGTGATCCTGACGGCATTGGCGTAGAAATTTATGCTGATCGCCCTGAGGACGTTTGGGTAGGTGAGCATGGAGAACTGAAAGGTGGCGGAAATGCACCGCTTGATGGAGATGGTCTCCTGCAAGAAGCCGCTGATTCCACCTGGGAAGGACTCCCTGCTGATACAGTCATGGGACACTTGCATTTCCATCTTAACCCAGAAGAAGCTGATTCCTTTTATGTGAACACGCTCGGTTTTCATATCCGAATGGCTCCCCAAGCAAGTTTATTTGTCGCTGCTGGTGTGTACCATCATCACCTTGCCTTTAATGCATGGGGACGCGGGAGAAAAGGAGCCATTGATCCACGTTTTTCAGGAATTAGAAGCTATACACTGGTTTTCCCTGAAGAAGCGGACAGACAATCCGTCGTCGAACGTCTGACAAAAGCAGGCGTTGCTGTCAAAACGACAGGAAAAAGTAACGAATTTGTTGATCCATTTGGCGTTCTCGTTCGTTTACAGATTGAAGAAACAGATAAAAAAGAAGGTGCAGAATATGGACAAACACACAGATCTTAAAACAGCCATTTTAAAAGATAAAATCAAACGAGTACAGCAAGAAGACGGATATATATATATCACTGGACCCATTAAACTGCCAGTGAATTTAGACGGCAGAACCGTGATGTTCAACTGGTATTCATGGTTAAAAGACGATGGGTTAGAGCCATTGTCAGATGAAGCTTTAATTGAAAGCCTCTCATCCCGTGAGCTTGCCGATCATCAGCAATCAAGCGTTCTTGTGTATGGGGATTTCGAGCACGCTGATGAAGCCTTTATCCGCATGCATTCCATTTGCCACACTGGCGATATTTTCGGAAGCAAGCGCTGCGACTGCGGTTTCCAATTGAAGCAGTCCATGCGAATGATTGAGGACAATGGAGCAGGTGCCCTGTTTTATTTAGCCAACCATGAAGGGCGCGGCATTGGCCTTTTCAGTAAAGCCATGGCTTACATCCTTCAAGAGAACGGCTATGATACAGTGGAAGCAAATGAAGCGCTTGGTTTCGAAGATGATACGCGTCAATATGAAGAAGCCATTGCCGTTCTTCAAACACTTCGTACAAAGCCAGTAAGACTCATTACCAATAATCCGAAAAAGACAGATGCCATCAGTCATGCAGGTCTTTCTCTTTCTGGACGCATTCCGCTTTGGGGTGACGTCTCTGAATTCAACGAAAAATACTTGCAGACAAAAATTAACCGCTCAGGCCACATGAAGGCGGATCAAGAGGTGCATACGATTGCCACATCATGAGCGATATATGAATCTAGCCCTAGAAAATGCACGTGCCATGAAAGGACAGACATCACCGAATCCGCTCGTCGGGGCTGTGATTGTCCGCGATAATGAAATTGTTGGAGTCGGTGCTCACATGAAGGCCGGCGAACCACATGCTGAAATTCATGCACTCAAAATGGCAGGAGACAAGGCAAAAGGAGCCACGATTTATGTGACCCTAGAGCCTTGTTCCCACCATGGCCGCACAGGCCCTTGCGCTGAAGCACTTGTCAGAGCCGGTGTCGAAACCGTTGTCGTAGCAGCACTTGATCCGAACCCGCTTGTCGCTGGCCGTGGGATTGCCATTTTACAAGACGCAGGTATCCAAGTCATCACGGGCGTACTTGAACAGGAATCCATTCTCATGAATGAAGTGTTTAACCACTTTATTACGAAAAAAACGCCTTTCGTGACGCTCAAAGCGGGCATCACCCTAGATGGAAAAATTGCTTTTGTTACGTCTGACAGCAAGTGGATTACGTCAGAAATTTCCCGTTATGACGCTCACCACATCCGCAGTATCAATGATGCGATTTTGGTTGGTGCTCAAACCGTCATTCATGACGATCCTTCATTAACCGCGCGGATTCCAAATGGTCATCATCCAATTCGAATTGTCCTAGATTCTAAGCTTTCGACACCACTGACGGCAAAGATCGTCACTGATCAGCTGGCACCTACATGGATTTTTACAACAAAGCAAGCAGATGAGGAAAAACGAGCGGCTTTAGAAGCAGCTGGCGTCAGCGTCTTTATGACAGACGGCGACACGCGAGTGCCTTTACAAGAAGTACTTCAAGTGCTTGGAGAAAGAAATGTCTCCTCCCTCATGATTGAGGGCGGCGGCCAAGTCAACGCCTCATTTTTAGAGCTGCAGCTTGTAGATAAATTGGTCATCTACATGGCACCTAAGCTCATTGGCGGACGACTCTCTCCTTCCTTTTTCGGAGGCGAAGGCATACGCCTCATGAGTGACGCAATTGAACTGGATCAACTCGCCATTGAACAGCTGGGGAAAGATATCAAAATAACTGGCTATCCCGTTTATCAATAAACAAAAAAGCTTGTAGATTTGGTCTACAAGCTTTTTGCAAATGATTTATTTTTGAGGTGAATAGGTTGTCAATGAAAGGAATCAATCATTTATTATTTTCTGTTTCAGATTTAGAGGCATCTATTGATTTTTACACACAAGTTTTTGACGCAACATTATTAGTAAAAGGGAAAAATACAGCTTACTTTGATTTGAACGGGCTATGGCTTGCCCTCAATGTTGAAAAAGATATCCCTCGTCAAGACATACATCACTCTTACACACACATCGCCTTTTCAATTGATGAAGAGGATGTTGATCACATGTATCACAAACTAAAAGATTTGAATGTCAACATCTTACCAGGCCGTCCGAGAGACGAAAGAGATCAGAGATCGATTTACTTCACGGACCCTGACGGACATAAATTTGAGTATCATACAGGAACCTTGAAAGATCGAATAGATTATTACAAACAAGAGAAAACACATATGGAGTTTTTTGATAAATCGTGAAAGAAATACAGAGAAGAAACAATAAGATGCTATTCGTCATTTGGTAGAAAAGCTGGTAAAATATACATAGAAACGTGAAGCAAGCGATAGTCCTCCCCCCTTCCATACTAAAGGTGTTTTTATGCCGAGAAAGGAGGGGTCAGTTTGAGAACAAAACTTGTGCGTTCACGCGTTGAGAGACGCAAGAACAAAAAGAAAGAAGCTTGTACCTGCAAGTACAAGCTTTGGTTTCTTATCTTAAATTCAATCCGAACTCTAGTCCAGTTCATCGTATGGATTATAGATAAGAGACCGTTCTGAATTAACCCTTAAGATTATCATGAAAAATAAAGTGGCACCTTCATTACCCCTAGTCAAGGTAATGCTGGTTCTATCTCGTTTCTGTTTTTTGGAGGGCTACTTTATTTTTTTCATATTATTTCAGTGTATTCCTCAAATTAAAAATTTATACATAGAAAAAGCACACGGTAGTCAGCCGAGTGCCCAAATTAAATTTCTTTTCAGTTATATGGTGAACGTTCAAGAAATTCACCTTGAAGCTCTCGTGCTTCAGTTTGAAAACTAGTTCAACTTAGTCCGAGTTGAACAAAAAACTTGTGCAACTACATGTTACCATAAGTAACAATTTGTTACCATAGATAAGCATATTTTTTTAACCTTAATGTGTCATTTTAAATGATTGATACTGAATATATTTTAAACATTCTGTGTAAATCTCTAAGGACTGTGCAGAATTTTAATTTTTTTGTTAGTTGCAGTAATTTCAAATTAGAGTGAGGTAAATTTATTTTTCCTTCCTGCACAATGTTTAAAATAAATGATACAGCTTTTTTGTGGTTCAATTTATCAAATAGACTGAACAACAATCTATATAACATAAAAGTGTGACTTGTACTTTTCTTCTATACCCTCCTACTTTCTATTGGCAACTGTAAGACCTTATTTAGTTAAATAAAAAAAGAATCAGTATATTAAAAAGCTGATTCCTTATATTGCATTAATCTATCCAAATCCCAAAACAAGTTTTATTCAATCCGTGAAACTTGTCGTAAAATGTTTCACATGAAACATCTGTGATCTGACCTCTACGAATTCCCCTCTACCAGCCTGCCAAAGCTTTCGGGTGAAAGTCCCGGTGAAATGCGAAGGCGGTGTAAGGACATCATGCCTTGTTCTTTTTTCGCATGTCCTGGTTCAGTGGTGACAGCCATCTGATATCCAGCTTCCTTCGCCAGCTTCAGCGTGTCTTCGTTATAGCGCCCAACCGGATAGCTGACCATTCTCGTACGCTGAGAAAATCGCTGATCAAAGAATGCCTTTGACCCTTTTAATTCCTCTTCCTGCTGCTTCTTTGATAAACGATTGAGCTCTAAATGGTGAATCGTATGACTCTCAATGGATAGTCCATGTGCCATCATTTCATCCATTTGATCATCTGTTAAGTGATGCGGACGGCCAATGGATTGCTCAATCATAAAAATCGTTGCTTTCATCCCGTATTGCTTTAAAATCGGAAATGCCTTTGTGTAGTTGTCCGTATATCCATCGTCAAATGTAATCAGGACACACTTTTCACTTGGCTTCGTATTTGTTGTGAAGACGCGATATGCCTCTTCCGGCGACAGCGTGACATAGTCGTTGTCCCTCAGCCATTTCATATGAGCCGCAAACTCGCTCTTTGGCACACGTAATGAGTTGCCGCTGGAGATGCTGTGATACATCAAGATCGGAAGCTCAACCGGCTCCTTTTGCTCAATCCAGTTTTGTGTATCTATCACAGTCGCTTCTTTCTGATGAATCTGTTTTGTTTCTTTTGCTAATTGACCCTTTTCCTCTTTGACTACTTGCTGGTTTCCTTCCGCTTGCTCCTTCTTTCCCATACAGCCCGAAATGAGCAGCACCAGAAGACCAACCGCAATCAACATACATGTTTTTTTCATTCACCAATCCTGCTTTCTCTCTATCTACCGAATGATTATAACAGAAATTGGTTAATAGCTGACATCTATTTTGAAAGGGTGTTCATTTTTTTACACATTTCGATCATCTCAATGGCGAGCAGATGAATGGTCTCTGTTGTGAGCATTTGATCTTCTGCATGTATCAGCAGTAAAGAAAAGGGAAGCTGTTCACCTGCCGCCTCTTTTTGAATGAGCGACAAGTGCAGGTGATGGATGCTTCGAAACGCTTCCTCCCCTTTTTCGATCAACTGCTGCGCTTTTTCAAAATCATCTGCTCTTGCGAGACGAATCGCTTCTACATAATGGCTTCTCGCCTCACCTGCATGGGCAATGATTTGAAAGGCTGCTCCCTGCATTTCCTCTAATCACATCATCCGCCTCTCCTCCGATTGCTCAAGATTCATTTGCTAGTTTGTCCGCTCTATCGCAGCCACTATATGGAGCGCCAAATACCCGATCTCATCTTCATGGATCTCCACGCTCTCTTTTTCCTTAAGCCATCTGCGCACCATATCCTGAATCAATTGTTACGTTTCTTCAGGTAACAGCGCAGGGTTCGGATGCTCCTGCTGAAACACATGCTCTGCCATACAATATCTTAATTTCATTTCATCCCCTGTCAGCCGCAGTCCATATTTAGGGCGATGAGATACAGAAAGTCCATGTAATGAAAACAAGTGCCTGACTGCTTTCAGATCATTTTTCACTGTGGATTCACTCACAAATAATTCCTCTGCCAATCCATCTAATTTGATATAGTCGTCTGACAGAAGCAGTCTTTTCAGTAAATAAGCCACGCGGTCCTCAGGCTGAATCGGAATCACCTGTTCCTTTTTCTCATTTCTTTCTCTCATCGACTTTTTCAAAAATGTACGAAATGCCCCATAATCCTCGACGTTCAATATATACCCTGCCCCGCGTTTCATCTGAAGTACTGCTCCATGTTCTTCTAATATTAATTTAAGCGCTTTCACATCTGTTCAGATTGTTCTTGATGTGACCCCAATCACGCGGGCCATTTCTTCACTTGTCAGTTCTTGTTCCGCTTGCATCAATCGTTTCAGGAGCTCCTCCTGACGTAGAGATAGCATGGATTCCCCACCCCAGGCAATTACTTTTGCCTATTATCATATAGGAAACAAGAGGAGGGATGCATTATGGGTTCTTTTATGTTTGTTGTCATGATCATATTGGCTTCTTTAGGAGCATTCATTGCCCACATTCTAACACCAAAGGATAAACGTACATCTTCTAAGCATTCTGCACATCACAGTTCAACGACAAGTAACTATACTGATTCCTATACTCATCATGCTTCAGATGCCTCCTGCGGGAGTGATTCAGGCGGAAGCAGAAGAGGGTGTGATGAAACAAAAAAACAGCCGCTCATAGGGCGGCTGTCAGATTGTAGAGAAACTCATGTTTTTCTACAATCTTTTTTATTTTTAACGTATGTATGAAGAATGAAATGTATTGA